>JBBDMN010000174.1:0-3550 GCA_040878305.1 Gaiellaceae bacterium | reverse complement strand
ACCACGGCCTATCGCCTGAGGATCGTCAAGGGCTCTTAGCACTTGGCGCAAGACCAGAATCCGCTCGCGCGGATTCCGGCCGCGCGAACATCCCTGAAGGCGTCCGCTTCGCGGCCGCGGCCCTCGTCTTGCACAAAGGCCTCTCGTTAAAGCAGCTCGTCTTCGGCTACCTCACGTAGCACGCGCGCAGGGTTCCCGACGACGATGACGCGCGGCGGCACGTTCTTCGTCACGACCGCGCCGGCTCCGACGAACGCCTCCTCGCCTATCTCGATCCCCGGGCAGAGGATCGCGCCGCCTCCGACACGGGCGCCGCGGCGGATCGTCGGGCCCTTCATCAGCTCGTGCCGTTGCTCGGTGCGGCCCATGAAGTTGTCGTTCGTCGTGACGACGCAGGGCGCGATGAAGACGTTGTCCTCGAGCGTCGAGTAGGCGGTGATGTACGCCTCCGCCTGGATTCGCGTGAGCGCGCCGATCGACGTGTCGTTCTCGACGAGCGCGCCGCGTCCGAGGACGACATCGTCACCGATCGTCACGCGCTCGCGTACGCACGACTGGTCGCCGAGGATTACCCGAGCGCCGATCCGTGAGCCCGCGAACACGATCGCGCCCGTCGACACGATCGTTCCGTCCCCGATCTCCGTCGGCGGCAGCGGCTCTCGCTTCGCGGTGGAACGTGGAGAGAGCGCAGGTTGCTTGCCGACGACCGCGTTCTCCAGCACGCGGACGCCCTCACCGAGCACCGTGCCCGGGTACACAATCGCGCTCGGGTGGACTTCAGCTTCCACGGAGTGAGGTCGTGAGCATGTCGAGCGCGCGAACGACACGAGCGCCGTCCTCGGCGACCTTGCGCCTGTCGCCCTCGCCACCGATCAGCCGCAGGAACTCCTGACACTCGAGCTTGAGCGGCTCGTCCGGAGCGATGCGTGGGCTGAAGATGTCGCCCGTTCGCGTCTGCCATTCCCCGTACCGGTCAGACGGTCTCCAGGGCGCCTTCTCGTAGACGGTCACCTTTCGCTCGAGCTCCATGTCGTCGAACACGACCATCTTCTCGGTGCCGACGACGGTGATCTTCCGCATCTTGTGCGGATCGAGCCACGAGAGATGCATGTGCGCGATCTTCCCCGACGGAAAGCGGAGGTAGCAGAAGACGACGTCCTCGACCCCCTCGGTCAGGAAGTCGCGCCCGAGCGCGATGGCCGTCTCCGGCTCCTCGTCGAGGAGGTAGAGGATCACGGAGAGATCGTGGACGCCGAGCGACCAAAGCGCGTTCTCGTTCAAGCGGATGATCCCGAGGTTCTGGCGGTTGCCGTAGACGCACAGCACGTCGCCGAGCTCACCCGCGGCGATCATCTCCTTCACGCGCTTGACACCGGGGTGGTAGAGGAGGAGGTGTCCGGGCATCAGCACGAGGTCGCGCTCCTGCGCGAGGGCGACGAGCTCCTCCATCTCGTGGCCCCGCATCGCGGGGGGCTTCTCGACGAGGACGTGCTTGCCGGCCTCGAGCGCGCGCTGAGTGAGCTCGAAGTGGGTCGGGACGGGCGTCGCGACGACGACCGCGTCGAGCTGGGAGTCCTCGAGCATCTCGTCGAAGCTCTGCGTGAAACGCGCCTGCGGGTAGCGGGAGGAGACGTCGTTTCTCGCAGGATCGGAGTCGCAGAGCCACGCGAGCTCGGCGAGCTCCGCGAAGTTGCGCGCGAGATTCGGTCCCCAATGTCCCAGACCGGCAACCCCGACGCGAGCAGTCACAGCTTCCAGACCTTGTCGGAGCCCTTCCCGTTTTCGCCGGTCGCATTGCGGAGGTCGACGACGAGCTGGGAGTCCTCCACGAGCTGCGCATAATCGATTCGGGAGTGGTCCGTGACGACGACGACGCAGTCGTACGACGCCGGATCGAGCGCCACAGAGCTCATCGCGACCCCGTTCTCCCGGAACGAAGGCACATGGGGGTCGTGGTACTCGACGTCGGATCCGGCCGCCTGGAGGAGGCCGATCAGCTTGATCGCGGGCGACTCGCGCGTGTCCGAGATGTCGGGCTTGTAGGCGACCCCGAGCACGAGTATCCGCGACCCCTTCAGCGACCGCTGCAACGTGTGGTTCAGCGCCTGGGACACGACCGAGCGGCAGAAGTACGGCATCGACTCGTTGACCTTCCCCGCGAGCTCGATGAACTCGGTGTAGAAGCCATACTCGCGCGCCTTCCACGTGAGGTAGAAGGGGTCGACGGGGATGCAGTGCCCGCCCAGGCCGGGGCCGGGCTGGAACGACATGAAGCCGAACGGCTTCGTCGCCGCCGCTTCGACGACCTCCCAGACGTCGATCTCCATCCGGTCGCAGAGCTGGGCGAGCTCGTTGACGAGCGCGATGTTGACCGAGCGGAAGATGTTCTCGAGCAGCTTCGTCAGCTCGGCGGCCTCCGGCGAGGAGACCTTGTGGATCTCGTCGATAGCGCCGGCGTAGAACGCCGCCGCCGCATCCGTCGATGCCTGGTCGATCCCGCCCACGACCTTCGGCACGTTCTTCGTCGTCCAGTCCTCTCGCCCGGGATCGACTCGCTCGGGCGAGAAGGCGAGGTGGAAGTCCTTGCCGGCGGTGAGCCCGCTGCCCGCCTCGAGCGCGGGGAGAACCTGCTCCCGGGTCGTGCCGGGGTACGTCGTCGACTCGACGACGACGAGGTGTCCGGGGCGGAGGCGCGTCGAGATCTGCTCTGCGGCCGAGACGAGGATTCTCAGATCGGGCTCGCGCTGGCGAGAGAGCGGGGTCGGGAGCGCGATCAGGATCGCGTCCGCTTCGCGCAGCTCGTCGTAGTCCGTGGTCGCCGTTATGTGCCCGCTTTCGACAAGTGCTTCGAGGGTCTCGGAGGAGACGTCCTCGATGTAGCTCTCGCCGCGGTTGAGCTGCTCGACCCGCTTCGGATCGACGTCCACGAGCACGACCTTCTTGCCGGCGGCGGCGAAGACCTGGGCGAGCGGCACGCCGACGTAGCCGGCGCCCACGATGGCGACGTCGCGCTTCATCGGCCGGGCATCGTAGCGTGGAGCACTTGGGCGATCCGCGCCGAGGCGTGAGTGTCGCCGTAGAGCTGCGGCCGCCGGTCAGGCATCGTCGCGCTCACGATCGCCGCTTCGATCGCGTCCGGGTCGTCGTCGACGAGGACGTTCGCACCGACCTCGACGGTCTCGATCCACTCGGTCGAGGGACGCATCGTCACGCAGGGCACGCCGTACCAGTACGCCTCCTTCTGGAGACCGCCGGAATCGGTCGCGATTACCCGCGCCTGGGAGGCGAGCGAGGCAAGCTCGAGGTAGCTCAAGGGATCGGTCATGTGGACATGCTCGGCGAGCTCGATGCCTTCCGCGGCGATCTGCGCCCGGGTGCGGGGGTGCGCCGGGAAGACGACCCGCTCGTTCAGCCGGTTGAGGCCTTCGACGATTCGACCGAGGCGCGGCTGGAAGACGTTTGCCTGGCGATGGACAGTGGCGACGACGTAGCTCGCCGGCTCGAACGGGATCGGGAATCGCTCCCGCGCTATCGGCGCGAAGCGATGGCT
>JBBDMN010000173.1:2168-3593 GCA_040878305.1 Gaiellaceae bacterium | reverse complement strand
GTCCTGGCCAGGCTATCGTTGCCGCGTGCCGCGGAAGGTCATGCTCATCGGGCTCGACTGCGCCGAGCCCTCGCTCGTCCTCGAACGCTGGCGCGACCAGCTCCCCACGCTCTCCGGGCTCATGGAACGCGGCTCCTACGGACGCTTGACCTCGGTGATCCCGCCGATCACCGTGCCCGCCTGGTCCTGCATGATGTCGAGCCGGACGCCCGGAGACCTCGGCGTCTACGGCTTCCGGAACCGCTCCGACCACACCTACGACGGCGGCTTCATTGCCATGAGCGACGCAATTCGGGAGCCGCGGCTCTGGGACCTCGTCACGCGGGCCGGCGGGTCGTCGGTCGTCCTAAGCGTCCCCGGCACGTACCCGCCGCGGCCGCTGAACGGCGTCATGGTCAGCTGCTTCCTCACCCCATCGGTGGAGAGCAAGTACACGTACCCCGCGGGCCTCCGCGACGAGATCGCCGAGGTCGTCGGCGAGTACATCTTCGACACGAAGGACTTCCGCACGAACGACAAGGACTACCTCCTGCGGCAGGTCTACGAGATGACCGACCGGCGGTTCCAGCTCGCGGAGCATCTGGCCGCGACGAAGCCGTGGACATTCTTCGCCATGGTCGAGATGGGCCCCGACCGGATGCACCACGGTTTCTGGAAGTTCATGGATCCTGAGCACAGAAAACACGAGCCGGGGAATGAGTACGAGAACGCGATCCTCGACTACCACCGCCACGTGGACGGACTTATCGCCGGGTTGCTCGAGCACGCCGATGACGACACCGTCGTCTTTGTCGTGTCAGACCACGGCGCGAAGCGGCTCGACGGTGGGATCCGGATTAACGAGTGGCTGCGCCGCGAGGGTCTGCTGGCCACGCTCGCCGAGCCGGACGGCGTGTCCTCATTGAGAGACGTGGGTGTCGACTGGCCAAAGACGACGGCATGGGGGGAGGGCGGCTACTACGCGCGGGTGTTTCTCAACGTCCAGGGTCGTGAGCCGGAGGGTGTGATCCCGCCGGACGAGTACGAAGCCGTCCGCGACGATCTCGCGCGGCGGATTGCCGCAATCCCGGACGACGCAGGGAACCCGATCCCGACAGCGGTCTACAAACCGGAAGAGCTATACGAGAGCCCGAAGGGAGTCGCTCCCGACCTGATCGTTGTCTTCGGCGATCTTCTCTGGCGCTCGGTCGGGACGATCGGCGGCAACGAAGGCATCCAGACGCTCGAGAACGACACCGGCCCCGACGACGCGAACCACGCCCAGGACGGGCTCTACATCGTCGCGGGGCCCGGCGTCGAGGCGCGCGGACGGGCAGACGCACACCTGCTCGACATCGCCCCGACCGTGCTCGAGATTCTCGGTATCGACGAGCCGGCGGGGATGCGCGGGGAGAGCCTCCTTCCGCAGCTCGCGGCCCGCTGAAA
>JBBDMN010000173.1:0-2068 GCA_040878305.1 Gaiellaceae bacterium | reverse complement strand
CGGGCGTCGAGGCCGGCATGCGCGTGCTCGACGTCGCCTGCGGCACCGGCAACGCGGCTCTCCCGGCGGCCCGCGTTGGTGCGCAGGTGACGGGGCTCGATCTCGTGCCCGAGCTGCTCGAAGGGGGGCGTACGAAGGCCGCCGCGGCGGGCGTGGACATCGACTGGGTGGAAGGCGATGCCGAGGAGCTGCCGTTCGAGGACGGAAGCTTCGACCGCGTCTTCTCCACGTTCGGACACATGTTCGCTCCCCGCCATCGAAAGACCGCGGACGAGATGGTGCGCGTGTGCCGCGACGGCGCTGTGATCGCCATCTGCTGCTGGACGCCCGAAGGAACGGTTGGCGACGTCTTCCGGGCGAGCGGGTCCTACATGCCCCCGCCGCCGGACTTCGCCTCGCCGCCGATCCTCTGGGGGACGGAGGAGCACGTTCGCGACATGTTCGGCTCCGTCGCGACGGACCTCGAGTTCGAGCGCCGCTCTGCGACTATCGAATGGGAGTCGATCGAGGGCTTCGCAGACTTCTTCATGGATCGCTTTGGGCCGCTGGTGACGGCGAGACAGATGCTCGGCGAGCGCTTCGGGGAGCTGCGGGGCGAGATCCTCGCGATCTGGGCGAACAACAACGAGTCCGACGACGGCCGCTTCGTCCTTCCCCAGGAGTACCTGCTGTCCGTCATCCGTCTCTGACTGAGGCGTGACGGCGCGCGGCTGGCCGGCCGCCGCGGGGGGCCGAAGGCCGCCGTCACTACAATCCGCCGCGCCGTGAACGTCGTCGTCTACGTCTCCGACGCGCTCCGCGCCGATCATCTCGGCTGCTACGGCGCGCGCTTCCTGAACACGAAGACGATCGACGAGCTCGCCGCAGGTGGCATCCGATTCGACCAGGCGATCAGCGCTGCTCCCTGGACAGCACCGTCGATGACCTCGATGGTGACCGGGCTCTACCCGCACCACCACGGCTACCTCCACTGGGACGCCGAGCTCGATCCCACGACCGAGACGCTCTTCCGCGCCCTGTCGGCGCATGGGTACGAGGTCGGGACGTTCGTATTCGATACGAGCTACCTCTTCAAGGAGATGCCCGAAGCGAACGTCCTCGGGACGAGCGAGACGCTCGATGGCGCGATCGCCTGGCTGCGCGAGAACCGCTCGAATCCCTTCCTTCTCTTCTTCCACAGCTGGGCCACCCACATGCCCTACACCATCCTTCACTCCGAGCGCAAGGACTGGCTCGCGGCGAAGGAGGAGGTCATCAGCGGGATCCAGTCCGACTCCGCCTCGGCGCTCGAGGCGATGCGCGAGGGGTACCGCGCCGCGGTCGAGCGCCAGTCGGAGACGCTCATCGCCTCGATGCTCGAGGAGCTCGAGAGCCTCGGCCTGCGCGAGAGCACGGTGTTCGCGTTCTTGAGCGACCACGGAGAGTCCTGGGGCGAGCGCTTCGCCTCGAAAGAGGACGTGCAAGGCGTCTACCACATGCACGGCGCGACGCTCTACGACGAGATCGTGCACGTTCCGCTCATCCTCTCGGCGCCGGGCCAGCTCGAGCCGGGTGTGGTGACGGAGCAGGTGCGCTCGATCGACCTCATGCCGACGCTGCTCGAGCTCACCGACGTCCCGAGCGGGGAGATCGACGGCACTTCCCTCCTGGAAGAGGAAGGCGACCGGACGGCGGTCATCGCCGGAACCGACATGGGCGCGCTGACGAAGCTCGCCGTCCGCATGCCGCCCTGGAAGCTGATCCTCGACGTCGAGAGCGGGGAGGAGGAGGCCTACCGACTCGATCTCGACCCACGCGAGCTCCAGAGCCGCTCGGCCAATGTGCCGGCCGAGCTACGCGAGATCATCTTTCGCGAGCTCGAGAGCGCCGTGCAGCGCGAGCTGACCGAGGAGGAGGAGGCGACGGTCGCACGGCGGCTCGCCGACCTCGGCTATCTATAAGTGGTCGCTCCGGCAACAACTGGCACCCTCTGGCCGGCTGCAAACCTTCGCATGCCGGCGTCCTCGGTCGCGCCCATATCTTCCCGATATGGACGCTCCCTGCGTCCTTGGCCTGCTCGGTTTTCGCC
>JBBDMN010000172.1:0-3599 GCA_040878305.1 Gaiellaceae bacterium | reverse complement strand
GGCGGGTGGCTCGAGGTCATCTGCGGCCCGATGTTCAGCGGCAAGAGCGAGGAGATGATTCGCCGCCTGCGCCGCGCGGAGATCGCCGGCCAGCGCGTCGTCATCTTCAAGCCGCGCATCGACGACCGCTTCGACGCGGCCGACGTGGTCAGCCACGCCGGAGCGCGGATGCGCGCGGTGCCGGTGTCCTCGGTCGCCGAGCTTCTTGCCCGCGTGCAGGATTCGGAGGTCGTCGGGATCGACGAAGTGCAGTTCTTCGAGCCGGCGATCGTTCCCGCAGCACTCGAGCTGGCCGACCGGGGCGCACGTGTCGTCGTCGCCGGCCTCGACCAGGACTTCCGGCGTCTTCCCTTCGGGCCGATCCCTGAGCTTCTCTCGTACGCAGAGCTCGTGGACAAGCTGCAGGCCGTCTGTCATCGCTGCGGAGGCCCCGCGACGACGACGCAGCGTCTCGTCGACGGCCGGCCCGCGCCGTACTCAGGAGAGACGGTGCTCGTGGGCGCCGCCGAGCAGTACGAAGCGCGCTGCCGCGGGTGCCACGAGGCCGGCGCAGATGCGGCGCTTGGCGCGTCAGCGGCCGCGTAAAGCGCTCGCGACGAGCGCAACCGCAAAGCTGGCGGACGCCACGAGGACGATGGTGCCGCCGGGCGGAAGATCCGCGTAGTAAGCAATGGTCAGGCCCGCGAGAGCCGAACCGAGACCGATCGCCATCGAGATGGCAAACGCCGAGCGCATGCTCCACGCGATCCGAGTCGCCGCGCTCACTGGAAGCACCATCAACGCGGCGACGAGCAGGATTCCTACGACCCGCATCGAGAGAGCCACGGTCACGGCTGCGAGGGTGGCGACGGCAATGTTGAGCGCACCGATCGGGACGCCTGCGACCCGCGCGCCCTCCTCGTCGACGATCGCGCCGGCGAGCGGTCGGTAGAGAAGGCCGATCGTGGCCAGACCAAAGGCACCGAGCGTCGCGATCACCACGAGGTCGGTGCGCGTCACGGTCAGGATCGAGCCGAAGAGATACTGGAAGAGATCGACGTCAAGCGCTCCCGCCGAGGACACGAGCACGACCCCGAGCGCGATCCCCGTGTAGAAGACGAGGGCAAGCGCCTGGTCTCCGGCCGTCCCCCCACGAGAGCGGAGCAGCTCGATCGCGACGCCGCCGAGAACTGCCGCCACAAGAGCGGTCAGCACGGGCGAGACGTCGAGCAGGAGCCCCGCGGCGACCCCCGCGAAGGCGACGTGGCCTATTCCGTCACCGACGAGAGACTGCCGGCGCTGGACGAGGAAGAAGCCGACCGCGGGAGCGAGGACGCCGATCACGGCGCCCGCCCCGAGCGCGAGCCGCATGAATTCAGTCTCGAGCATGGACGTGCGACGGGTCGTGCCACATGCCGGGAAGGTCCCGGGGCGGGCCGTCGAAGAGGATGGATCGGCGGACGAGAACGAGTCGCTCGACGAAGCTCTCGACGGCGCCGAACTCGTGCGAGACGTACAGAACCGTCACTCCGAGATCGGAGTGGAGCCGGTCGAGCAGCGCGGCCAGCGACTCCTGCGACTCGGCGTCGACCCCGGTCGTCGGCTCGTCCAGGACAAGGAGAGCCGGCTCTGCGGCGAGCGCCTTTGCGATGAACGCGCGCTGCTGCATCCCGCCCGAGAGCGTTCGCACCGGTGCGTCCGCCCGAGCTTCGAGGCCCACTCGCTCGATCGCCTCGGAGACCAGCTCGCGATCCCGCCTGCGCAGCGGCCCGATCAGACCGCCGGCGGCCAGCCTCCCGGCCGAGACGACCTCGCGAACGGTCGCCGGAGCGTCTCCTCCGAGCTCGGAGCGCTGGGCCAGGTAGCCGAGCGTGCGGCGACGGGAAAAGCGATGAGCCGGCTCGCCGAAGAGCAGTGCCTGTCCGTCCGACGGGCGCTCGAGGCCGAGGACGATCCGGAGCAACGTCGTCTTCCCGCCCCCGTTCGGCCCTGCGATCGCGACGAACTCTCCCTGCGCTATCCGCAGGTCGACGCCTTCGAGCACGTGCTGACCGGGCCGGTACCCGAACGAGACTCGATCCAGCTCGAGGGCTAGCGGCATCCGAGAGCCTTCCGAAGGCTCGCGAGGTTGTCGCGCATCACCGACAGGTAGTCCTCCCCCGCTTCGAGACGATCCTCGCTCAGGCCCTCGAGTGGATCGAGGACCGCGACATCGAGGTCAGCCTCGCGCGCGACGGTCGCGGCGAGACGGTCCGAGACGAGTGGCTCCGCGAACACCGTCTTCGCCCCTGACGCGCGGACGTCCTCGACGAGGCGCTCGAGCTCGCGCGGACCCGGCTCTGCCTCCGGCGAGCTCCCGGCGAGCGAGAGCTGCTGGAGCCCGTAGCGAGCGCTGAGGCGACCGAAGGCAGCATGCGTCGTGACGAGGGTTCGGCGCGCACAGTCGCGCAGCCCCCGGCGATAGCTCTCGTCGAGCCGGGCGAGCTTCGTAGCGAGGTCCTCGGCGGCGACCGGCTGGGCAATCGCCTTTCCGATCTCGCGGACTACTGCGGCGAAGCGAACCGGGTCGAGCCAGAGGTGCGGGTCGCGATCGCCGCCGAGGACGTCGAGAGACGGTCCGTCGCGATCCGCGACGGCGTCCTCGACCGCGGGCTGGAAGCCGCCGCCCGCGTATACGACGAGATCCGCATCGCGAATGACCTCGGCGTCACGCGGCGAGAGCTCGATGTCGTGCGGCTCTGCACCGGCGGGAGTGAGGTTCACGACCTCGATACCGCCCTCACCGATCTCCCCGGCTGCCCAGGCGAGGGGATAGAAGGCGGCGACGACAGTCCGAGCATGGCTCTGCCCTTCCGTCTTCCCGCAGCCGGTGAGCGAAAGGACGACGACGAGAAGAGCGAGGCGCCGCACAAGAAGGCAACGGTAGCACTTCTTTGAGAACGGGTATCATTATCGTCGATGTCTGCCGAGTGGACGAAGGGCGCTCTCCACCGCATGCGCTCGGAGACGGGACGAAGCGGTGGTGCACGGCGAGTCGTCGTCGAGTTTCTCGGCGGCCAGCACTGTTGTCTCTCGGCGCAGCAGATCCATGACGGAGTACGCGCCGCGGGCGCTCGGGTCGGAATCGCAAGCGTCTATCGCGCCCTCGAGGGTCTGGACGAGCTCGGCCTCGTACAGCGCGTCGACCTGGGCGACGGGGTCTCGCGGTTCGAGCGCGCCGATCCTGGCGGAGACCATCATCACCACCTCGTCTGCGACGACTGCGGGCGGATCGAGCCGTTCGAGAACCCAGCGCTGGAAGCCGCGATCGTCGAGGTCGCCGGCGGGCGGGGGTACGACGTGGCCGCGCACGAGGTCGTCCTGCGCGGCGCGTGCGAAGACTGCCGAACCTAGAGTCGTGCGATCAGATTTGCCCGGCAGGCGTCGGCACTAGATGTATCGAGGGCCTTAGCGCTACTGGACGAGCTGGAGGAGCTTGAACATCGGCAGGTACATCGCGATCACGATGATGCCGACGATCACGCCAACACCGATCATCATCAGCGGCTCGATGATCGACGTGAGGGACTGGATCGAGGTGTCGACCTCGTCCTCGTAGAAGTCCGCGATCTTGTCGAGCA
>JBBDMN010000171.1:0-3619 GCA_040878305.1 Gaiellaceae bacterium | reverse complement strand
CAGCGCCGCGAGGATCGCACGTTTCATGCGTCACTCCTTCGGTCGTTGACGTCGCCTATTCGTCGGGCGTAGCCAGCCGGTTCGAGGCGGTTACACGACGAACCAAAAGCCCCCCTCCCAGCGAAAGAACACCGATGGAAGCGCTCTCCTCGACCGTGCTAGCGTCCAGCCGACCCACCTGGTCCATGCGGAAGCACCAAGCTCATCTCTCCGACGAGGCCCTGGTGGCACTCGTCGCCCGCGGCGACGAAGGTGCGCTGGGCGAGCTGTACGATCGGATGGGCCGGATCGCCTATGGCCTTGCGGTGCGCGTCCTCCGGGACGACCGCCTCGCTGAAGACGCCGTGCAGGAGGCGTTCCTCGCGGTCTGGCGAAGCGCCGCCGGGTTCCGTGCAGAGCGGGCGAAAGCGAGCACGTGGATCCTCACGCTCGTCCATCGCCGCGCGGTCGATCTCGTCCGCCGGGAGGAACGGCGCCGCACCGAGCCTCTCGACGAAGAGGCCGCTCGGCTGCAGGACGTGTCTGAGCCGACGGACGAGGCGGTGTGGCTTCGGTTCGAGCGAGAGCGGGTTCAAGGCGCGCTCAAGCAGCTTCCCGATGTTCAGCGCGAGGCGCTCGAGCTTGCCTACTACGGCGGCTTCTCACAGTCCCAGCTCGCGGAACGGCTCGGCGTGCCGCTCGGCACAATCAAGAGCCGGATGTTCGCGGGGCTCGCTCGCTTGCGCGAGATCCTCGACGAATCGTCGAAGGAGGGGTCATGGCGACCGGAATTCACGAGCTGACCGCGGGCTACGCGCTCGACGCGCTCGACGCCGAGGAGCGCCGTGCTTTCGAGGCGCACCTCCCGGACTGCGTCCCCTGTCAGGACGAGCTGAGAGAATTCTGGGAGACGGCGGACGCGCTGGCCGTGGCGGCGGCCGGCCCGGAGCCGAGCGGAGCACTTCGCGGGCGGATCCTGGCCGACGCTCGAGCCGAGCCGCAGGTCGTCGTCCCCTTCGAGCCCCGTCGGCGGCGAACCGTCCCCGCGCTCTCGGCGATGGCAGCGGTCGCGGCAGTCGTCGCGCTCGCGCTCGGCCTCTGGGCGTCGCAGGTCGCAGGGGATCTGGACGATGCACGCGCGGCGCTGGAACGGGAGCGTCAGACGGCAGGCGTCCTCGCCGACCCCACTGCGCGTACCGTCGCGCTCGAGGCCGGAGAGGGTCGTCTCGTCGTCGGTCAGGACGGACGAGCCGTGCTCGTGCTCGACGGGCTCGACCCGGCCCCCGCCGGCAAGACGTACGAGATGTGGATCGTCGAAGGCGAGAGGACGCTTCCCGCCGGACTCTTCGCGGGCCACGAAGGTGTGGACATCGAGCGTGTCGACGGCACGGTCGCACCGGGCGACGTCGTCGCGGTGACGATCGAAGACGAGGGCGGCGTCGAGGTCTCGGCGAACGACCCGATCGTCGCCTCGAGCCCCGTATAGCGGCAAACCTGACTCCTCGCTGCAACACTTCCTGACTTGCGGGTTCGGAGAGAGAAAGGAACGCCGCGACGGCGGCGGCGAGTTCGCAAGCGGCGACTTGCTGCGCTGCTCGGCGTTCTCGTCGTCCTCGCGACGCTGGCGTTCACCTTTGGGCTCGTGCGCGCGGTCGCGAGCGAGATCCCGTCCCTCGATCCGGCCGCCCAGCGCTCGGACATCAACACTGTCGTGTATGCGGCCAACGGCCGCACGGTGCTGGCGGTGCTGCGCGGCGAGGAGAGCCGCGTCCTTGTCGCCACCGATGACATCGCGCCGATCATGCGCCAGGCGATCGTCTCGGTCGAGGATCAGCGTTTCTTCGAGCATGACGGGATCGACCTTCGCGGCGTAGCGCGCGCACTCTGGGCGGACGTCCGGAGCCAGGGGATCGTCGAGGGCGGCTCGACGATCACCCAGCAGTTCGTCAAGAACGCCTACATCCGGAACGAGCGAACGCTCGCGCGCAAAGTGCGCGAAGCTGCGCTCGCGTGGCAGCTCGAGCAGCGCTGGTCGAAGGACCGCATCCTCACCGCTTATCTGAACACGATCTACTTCGGGAACGGCGCCTACGGCATCCAGCAGGCGTCGCAGACGTACTTCCGCAAGGGTGCGAAGCACCTCGAGCTCCACGAAGCCGCTTTGCTGGCCGGTCTTCCGGCCGACCCCGCGCTCTACGACCCGGTAACGAACCCGCGGAACGCCAAGGAGCGGCGGCGGTTCGTGCTCGGGCTGATGCTCGAGCAGGGCAAGATCACGGAGGCCGACTTCGCGCGGACGGAGAACGCGGGGCTTCCGCTCTCCGAGGACGTGCGGCTGCCAGGAACGGGCGGGAAGGCGCAGTACTTCGTCAACTACGTCAAGGACCAGCTCGTCGAGGAGTTCGAGGCGGGGCAGGTGTTCGGCGGCGGCCTCCGCGTAACGACGACGATCGATCTCAAGCTTCAGGCCGGCGCGCGCTCCGCGATCGAGAAGGTGCTCCGCAACCCCGACGGGCCCGCGGCGGCCCTCGTAGCCATCGACCCGAAGACGGGTGCGGTCAAGGCGATGTTCGGCGGGCGGAACTTCCGGGAGAGCCAGTTCAACCTCGCGGCCCAGGCGGAGCGCCAGCCCGGCTCCGCGTTCAAGCCGATCGTCCTCGCAACTGCGATGCGCGAGGGAATCTCGCCGCTCACCGAGATCGAGTCGCGGCCCGTCTCCATCGATGCGGGCGATCGAGTCTGGTCGGTGACGAACTACGACGACACCTACCTCGGGCGCGTGAGCATCGGCCGAGCGATCGTCTCCTCGGACAACTCGGTCTATGCCCAGCTGACCGACCTCGTGGGCCCGAAGGCGATCGTCGAGACGGCGCACGTCCTCGGGATCAAGAGTCCCCTCGACGCGTATTTCTCGATCGGGCTCGGCTCGGTCGCGGTTAATCCGCTGGAGATGGCCAGGGCATACGCAACGATCGCAAACGGCGGACGACGTGTCGACGGATCGCTCTTCGGCGACCGGCCACGTGTGGTCGAGCAGGTCGAGCGGATCCGCGCAGGCCGGGTCGAGCAGAACGCCCCACAGCCGACGCAGGCGCTCGAAGAGGGCGAGGCCGCCGTGCTGACGGATCTTCTCGAGGACGTCGTCCGCTCCGGCACCGGCCGACGGGCGAGCATCCCCGGACGAAGCGTCGCCGGAAAGACCGGGACGACCGACGACTACGCCGACGCGTGGTTCGTCGGCTACACCCCCGAGCTCGTCGTCGCCGTTTGGGTCGGATATCCGGACCGCCTCCGGCCGATGCTCACGGAGTTCGGCGGCGAGCCCGTCACGGGTGGGACGCTTCCCGCACTCATCTGGAAGGAGTTCGTTTCGAGCGTCGAGGAGACCGACGACACGGCCTCCTTCGACTATCCCCCGTATCTCGGCGCCGTACCGACATGGGTCGTGAAGCGCGGCGGTGAGTGGCGGGTCGACAATGGCTACTGTCGCGGCTCTCGGCTCCTCGTCTACTTCTCCGGAAAAGGGCCGAGCAAAACTGCGAGCTGCAAGCAGAACGAGGTTCAGGTGCCGTTCGTCGTCGGCATGACCGAGGAGGCGGCCGTCGCCCGGCTCGCGGCGCAGCCGCTCGACGCGGAGCTC
>JBBDMN010000170.1:0-20050 GCA_040878305.1 Gaiellaceae bacterium | reverse complement strand
CGCCATCGGCGGCCCGATGGTGCAGAGCTTGTCCGCCTGCTCCTTGATCGCCGCGACGATCTTCGGGTGCTGGTGCCCGATATTGAGGTTGACGAGCTGCGAGGCGAAGTCCAAGTACCGCTTGCCGTCGTAGTCCCAGAAGTGGCGGCCCTCGGCTCCGGCGACCGCGATCGGGTTGATCGCGTCCTGCACGGACCACGAGTAGAGGACGAACTCCTTCGCGTCCGCGACGATCTGCGCGCCGAGATCGGGATTTGCTTCGACGATCGCCATCTCTAGACCGAGCGCGATCGTACCGCGCAACGAAGCCGCTCGTCCGTGATTGACCCGGGCGCAACGACACGTGGCCGAAGGCCGGCTCCGCCGGCCGGGAGGCCAGGTGCGATCCGTACCGTGCACGACGAAGAGGAAGGGGGGCTCGTGGGGGGAAACATCGTTTCCTCCACGCTGAGTGCGCGGTGGGCGCCGGAGCTAGGGGGAAGGAAGCTCCGGCGCCTGGCCGCGCATCTTTCGTCAGCGGGCCGGAGCGGGCAGGAACTCCTGCCCGAACGCAGCTCGCTCGACGAACTGTCCAACGTAGTCGCCGGCAGCGGAGGTGATCCGGCCACCTTTGATCAGAACCGCCACGCCACCTCACCTTCTCCGCAGTGATCCGGCCGCTGCCGCAGCGCGGCCCGGATCGTCAGTTTCCCTGATTCACCGCCCCCGTGTCACGTCTACCTTCGTGCGATAGGGGATAAGCTCGCACCCGTGCCTCTGCAGCCGAGTCGCACGGTCGCCGAGCTGAAGGAGCTCCGCGAGCTGACGGGCGACGAGAACGGCGCGCAACGCGTCGCCTGGACGGACACCTGGCAGCGGGCGCGCGAATGGCTGAGTCGAACGCTGCGAGAGGCCGGGGTCGAGGAGGAGATCGACGCAGCCGGCAACCAATGGTTCACGCTTGCCGGAGCGTCAGAGCGGGCTGTCGTCATCGGCGGGCACATCGATTCCGTTCCGAACGGCGGCTGGCTCGACGGCGCGCTCAACCTCGTCGCCGGTGTCGAGGTGCTACGCCGGATCGCCGAAGAGGGAACGCCCCCGGTCAGCGTTCGGCTCGTGAACTGGGCGGATGAGGAGGGGGCCCGCTTCGGCCGGAGCCTTTTCGGGTCGAGCGCGGCCGCGGGCTCGATGCGCGATCAGGAGGAGCTACGCAGTCTCCGGGACCGAGACGGCGTCGCCCTCCCGGACGCGCTGCGCGAGTTCGGCGTCGACCTCGACCGTGCCGTCGACGCTCGGAGCCAGCTCGAGAACGCAGCGGCGTACCTCGAGCTTCACATCGAGCAGGGACCGGTCCTCGAATCGCTCGACCTACCGCTCGGGGTGGTCCTCGGCACTTTCGGCGTCGAGCGCCACCGAGTCACGTGGCAGGGGCAGGCTGCGCATGCCGGCTCCACTCCGATGGACCAGCGACGGGACGCGCTCGCGGGCGCTTCCAAGCTCGCCCTCGAGATCCGCGAGATCGCGGCGCGTACCGGGGACGGCGCCGTTTGCACCTCGGGAGGAGTCGTCTGCAAGCCGGGAATCGTCACCTCGGTCGTCGAGACCGCGGAGCAGCTCCTCGACCAGCGGCACCTCGACGGGGAGAAGCTCGCCTCGCTGCTCGAGCAGGCGAAGGAGGCGAGCATGCGCTTCGCGGCCGAGGAGAGCATCGAGGTGAAGTGGGAGCGGCTCTGGTCGATCGAGCCGATCCTCTTCGACGAGACGCTGATCGGCTTCTGCGACGAGGCCGTCCGCGAGGTCGCGGGAACCTCCCACACGCTCCCGTCCGGTCCGCTCCATGACGCCGCCGAGGTCGCTCGAGCGGGGATTCCGGCGGTGATGCTGTTCGTCCAGAGCCTCCGTGGCCTCTCGCACACGAAGCTCGAGGACACGCGAGAGGAGCACCTCGAGCTGGCGGTCCGGGCGCTCGACCGGCTGGCCTCCAAGACGATCGGCTAGAACAGGCGCACGGAGAGCACGCCGCAGGCGATCAGGACGGCGCCCGGATCACGGAAGCGGCATTCTCCCCTCACGGTACGTTCCCTGGAAATCACCGCCCGCCGCGCGAGATACTTGCGTCTCTACGAGCGATCCCGGGAGAGCACATGTCCTTGAGCTTCGGCGTCACCGTCCTGCCCGACCCGCCAGCCAGCCGACTCGTCGAGCTCCTCAAGCTGGCCGAGTCACACGGCTTCGAGTACGGGTGGACGTACGACTCTCACCTTCTCTGGCAGGAGTCGTTTCCGCTCCTCACGCTTGCGGCCCAGGCGACCTCGACGATGAAGCTCGGGCACTGCGTGACGAACCCCGGCACGCGCGAGCCGACCGTCCTCGCGAGCGGGTACGCGACGTTGCACGACATCTCCGACGGACGGATGGTGATGGGGATCGGGCGCGGCGATTCCGCGCGCCGCACCATCGGCCAGCAGCCGGTCAAGGTGGCGGAGTTCGAGCGGCGCCTCAGGATGATCAAGGAGTTCATGAACGGCCGCGAGGTCAGCTGGAACGACAAGGACCTCCAGCTCAAGTGGGTGCGCCCGGAGCTGCCCGAGATCCCGATGTGGGTGGCGGGCTACGGGCCGAAGGCGCTCGCCGTCGCGGGCCGCGTCGGCGACGGGGTCATCATCCAGCTGGCCGATCCTGTGATCGTCGAGTGGATCATGGACACCGCTCGCCGCTCAGCCGAGGAGGCCGGACGCGACCCGGATGCACTCCAGTGCATCGTCTGCGCGCCGAGCCACATCACGGACGACATCGCCGACGCGCGCGAGCAGGTGCGCTGGTTCCCGGCGATGGTCTCGAACCACGTCATGGACCTGATCGAGCGCTACGGGTTCGAGTCCGAGATCCCGAAGGAGCTGACCGAGTTCGTGCGCGCGCGGAAGTTCTATGACTACGAGGAGCACTCACGTGTCGGCGCGAAGCACGGCGAGTTCGTCACCGACGAGATCTGCGACCGCTTCTGCGTCCTCGGCACGGCCGAGCAGGCGACGGCAAAGCTGAGGGAGCTCGAGTCAGTGGGCGTCAGCCAGTTCAACATCTACCTGATGACGCAGGGACAGGAGGAGTCCCTCGCCGCCTACGGGCGGGACATCATCCCGCACTTCACCGCCTGACGCCGCTAAAAAATCTTCTTGCCCAGCGCGCTCGCGACAAGCTCGACCGCCGTCAATGCCGTCGTGTTCTCGCGATCGAGGATGGGGTTCACCTCGACGACCTCGAGCGATCCGGCGAGACCCGACTCGGCGACGAGCTCGAGCGCGAGATGTGCCTCCCTGTAGGTGAGCCCGCCACGTACGGGTGTCCCGACGCCAGGCGCCACGACGGGGTCCAGCACGTCCATGTCGAACGAGACGTGGACGAACCCGCCTCCCGAGACGCGGTCGAGCGACTCGCGGACTGCGCGCTCGATCCCGATCCGGTCGATCTCGCTCATCGTGAACACGCGGATTCCCGCCTCGCGCAGCAGCTGGCGCTCGCCGTCGTCGAGCTGGCGAGTGCCGATTAGCGCCACGTGTCGCGGATCGACGGCGGGGAGCGACCAGGCGTCATGCTCGAACTCCGGCCCAGCGAGCCCGAGTGCCGCAGCGAGCGGCATACCGTGGACGTTTCCGCTTGGACTCGTCTCGGGGGTGTTGATGTCCGGGTGCGCGTCGACCCAGAGCACCCCGCCCGGCCCATGTGCCGATGCCAGGCCGGCGAGGGTCCCGAGAGCGACGGAGTGATCGCCGCCGAGGACGAGCGGAATCTCGCCGTCGATGGAGGCTTGGGCGACGAGCTCCGCGATCCGAGCGCAGGCCGCCTTGATCTCAGGGAGGTAGCGCGCGCGCTCGTCTTCGAGCGCCGTTGCCTCCGGCTCGGGACTCGCAACGTTCCCGAGGTCGTGCACCTCGTACCCGAGACTTCGGATGCGCTCCTCGAGCCGGGCGGCTCGCATCGCGGAGGGCCCCATGTCGACGCCGCGCCGACCCTGGCCGAGATCGAGCGCGGCCCCGATGATCGCTACTTCGCGCTTTCGTCCGGCGTCCACGGCGCAGAACGCTATGCGATCCGCCGGACCGGCGAGCGTGGGGTTCTCCCACGAGATTGCCGGGGTACACTGAGTCGCCGCGGCGAGGTAGCTCAGTCGGTAGAGCACACGGCTGAAAACCGTGGTGTCGCCGGTTCGATTCCGGCCCTCGCCATCGCAGAAAAGTCGCGCGCGGTCGATCGCACTGCTTGATCGCAGGACGTGGCCCGACGTTTCCCGAGGTCTTCCGGGAAAGAAAATGGGCGCGTGATAACGATCCACCGTGCCAGTTTGCGAGCTCGTCGATCTGAAGAAGCTCATGTCGACGATTCAGGATGCGATGCCGCAATCGCTTGACGGCGCGCGGGCGTCGTCGAAAAAGCACGACATAACCGTCGGAAAGCGGTAAACGAAGGTCGCGCGGAAACCTTCGTAACCCCAGATTCTGAGCCCTAGCCCCTGGTACGGTCGCTGGGATGGAGCTTGCGTTCCTCCCGGCGACCGAGCAAGCGCGGCTCGTGCGCGAGGGAGAGCTCACATCGGTGGAGCTTCTGAAGGTCTACCTCGAGCGCATCGAGAGGCTCGAGTCGCAGCTGAATTCCTTCGTCACCGTCCGCGCCGAGGAGGCGCTGGCTGACGCGCGTGCGGTCGACGGCTCAGATGGTGACGCGCCGTTTCGCGGAGTACCGATCGCCGTTAAGGACCTGACCGCGACGGCCGGCATCAGAACGACGTACTCGTGTCGCGCGTTCGCCGAGAACATCCCGGACTTCGACGCCGCCGTCGTCCGCCGTCTCCGCGACGCCGGCTTCGTGATCGTCGGCAAGACGAACACGCCCGAGTTCGGGACGGTGGCGTTCACCGAGTCCGAGCTGAACGGGTCGACCCGGAACCCGTGGAACCCCGAGCTCACTCCCGGGGGGTCGAGCGGCGGTGCGGCCGCGGCACTGGCGGCAGGGCTGGTCCCGATCGCGCACGGAACGGACGGAGGAGGCTCGATCCGCATACCGGCGTCATGCTGCGGCGTGTTCGGCCTGAAGCCCTCGCGTGGTCGCGTCTCCGCCGCGCCGTTCATGTCGCTCGAGGGGCTCTCGACGTCTGGGCCTCTGTCCCGGTCCGTCGCCGACTCGGCCGCGTTCCTCGACGTGGTTGCGGGCTACGAGCCCGGGGATCCCTGGTGGACGCCGCCTCCCGAACGACCGTTTGCGGAAGAGGTGAGCATCGAGCCCGGGCGTCTTCGGGTCGCGATCACGGCGGAGCCGCCGGTCGATACGCCGGTCCATCCCGACAGCAGGCTCGCTCTGACCGCAGCCGCATCGCTCCTCGAGGATCTCGGGCACGACGTAGTCGAAGCGACGCCCCCTTGGACGGGAGCCGGGTTGATCGATGCGTTCATCGCCGTCTGGCAGGTCGGCCCGACGCTGTATCCCGTCGACCCCGAGCTGCTCACACCGTTCAACCGCGACCTCGCGGCCGCGGCGCGGAGATCCTCCGCCGCCGACTACGCGAAGGCGGTTCTCGACCTTCAGACGGCCGCACGGCGCATCGTCGCGTTCTGGAAGCAGGTCGACGTCGTTCTCACGCCCACCCTCGCCCTTCCACCCGTGCCGATCGGGTGGCAGGAGGAGGGAGTATCGGGAGCGATCGAGCAGCTTCATCGGAACACCGTCTTCACGCCCTTCACGGCAATCGCGAATCTCACCGGACAGCCTGCGGTGTCGCTTCCGCTGCACTGGAACGACGAAGGGCTTCCGATCGGCGTGCAGGCGATCGGTTGCCCGGCCGGGGAAGCTCAGCTCCTTCGGCTTGCTGCGCAGCTCGAGGAAGCCCGCCCTTGGCGCGAGCAGCGCCCGCCGATCTCGTAGCTCCGCTCCACCTTGCGCAAGACCGGAATCCGCTCGCGCAGATTCCAGTCGCGCGGAGATCCCTGAAGGCGGTCGCTTCGCAACCGCGGCGCTCCCTCGGTCACCTCGGGCCTTCGGCAAGAAGAGACGTCCGGACCGCCAGAGCGCGTCACGGACGTCTCGTTCGCTCGGCCCTACCGCGGGCAGCGTCGCTTCAAACCAACGGGACGATCCGGAGCCGCTGCCCGGGGCTCGCGTGCAACATCCGCGCCGCACTACCGCGCGAGATGGCGAGCGACATGTTGCGGTAGCTGTCCTCGTAGAGGATCACGTCGCCCGCGCGGGCGTCCGCGAATGTCCTGGCCATGACGGCGTAGTACCGCTCTCCCGCATGCTCGAGCTCGATCCGGCTTCCGGAGACGATCCCCATCCGCTCGACGTCGTCCCTGGTCAGGTTGAGCGCTATGTTCCCGAAGCTGTCCACGTACAGGAGCGTTGCGACCACGGCTCCATCGGAGAGCTCGGGCTCGGGAAGATCGAGGCTGACCAGGCCCTCGGGATCGAGCGGAGGTCCGAATTCCTCGAGCGCCACGCCACGCGCCAAGTGAGCCGCTGCCGGACTGAAGAGGTCACGTCCGTGGAACGTTCGCGAGATCGCTCCCAGCGCGTATTCGGGGTTGACGATCTCGTGTACCTCGGCAATGCCGGCCCGGCTCGCGGCGGGAAGCAGCAGCCCGTTGTCCGGGCCAACATAGATCCGATCCGAAAGATCGCGCAGCACGAGCGCGCGCCGAGGGCCGCCAACGCCGGGATCCACGACGGCGAGGTGCACTCCGACAGGCATGTAGTCGATGGTGTTGGCCAGAACGAGCGCGCCCTCGAGCACCGCCTGCGGCGGGATTCCATGAGTGATGTCGATGATCTGCACTTCCGGGGCGATCCCCTTCATGACCCCGTGACACGTGCCCACGAAGTCGTCCTTGAGCCCGAAGTCGGTCAGGAATGTGATGAACACCTGCGGAGCGTAACGCCGCAGTCGCCGCGTAACTCAGCCGCGGCGATGAGCACGTGCCGGCGCGCAGCGCCGAAGGCGGCCAGTCTGTATCTCGCCACACACCCGCGACCCGCGCGGGCGGATTCGGACGAACGCCGTCGGTACTTGCAGCGGCAGCGGTCTTGCGACTAGCAGTGGCCGGTTCACGCCTGCGTCTTTCCCGTCGCCGCAGCTCCGCGCACGCGCGCAGCATAGTCGGGGACTCGGCGGTTCACGCCCGCGTCATCTCCGCCGGAGCCAGCTCGGGCGACTCGCGACGCCGGACGAGCTCCAGCAGCTCCGCCGTCTCGCGCTGCAGTCGAACGAGCTTGGCGGCGATGATCGCGACGTAGACGAGGACGAGCACGAACGTGACGCCGTACGCCGCCGCAAGGTACTCGCCCCCGGTCACTGGAGCGCCTCTCGCAGCTCGCGCAGATCCGACTGCAGGCGCTTTCCTGTGAGCTCGACGCGGTAGAGCACATAGGCGAGGAGCGTGACTGCGGCCCAGGAGACACAGAATGCCGTGAACATCGTCCCCGTCATCTGCGGCCCCTCACGCGTGAACGTCGTCGGGTGGATGAAGTCCTCCGCAAGCCTGATCGCGAGGAAGCTGATCGGAATCAGCACGACTCCGAAGAGCGCGTAGACCGCTGACGAGCGAGAGCGGCGAGCGCCCTCCTCGAGCGAGAAGCGGAGCATGAAGTACGCGCAGTAAAAGAGGAACAACGTCAGGAAGAGGACGAGCTGATTCGAGTCCCACGTCCACCACACACCCCACGACGCTTTCGCCCAGATCGCGCCGGTGATCAGCGTCAGCAAACCGAAGATCGTTCCCTGGTGGATCGCGACGTAGCTCTCGAGGTCGTACCGTTCGTCGCCACGCCAGAGCAGGAGCAACGCTTTCCAGGCGCCGAGTCCGAAGCAGAAGTACGTGGTCAGAGCGATCGGAACGTGGATGTAGAAGATGCGTTGCGAGATCCCCTGATCGGCGTCCTCCGGCGCAACGAAGAGCGAGAGCAGAATCGCGAGGCCCATTAGCCCCGCCGCCAGCGCGGCGATGACGGGGAGGCTGCGGACCGCAGACGCGGCGGTGGAGCTCATGACTCGGTGACGACGTACTCGAAGGACGCCCACGAGAGTACCGCGAAGACTCCGTCGTACAACGCGAGCAGGAGAAGGTATCGCCCTCCCTCGGGCGAGATCGCCGCACCGACTCCGCCGACGACGAGCGGGATAGCAAGTGGGAGGAAGAGCAGTGGAAGAAGGAGCTCGCGGGCGCGTCCGGCAGCTGCCATCGCAGCCATCAGCGAGCCCACGGCGCAGATCCCGAGATCCGCGAGCAGCGCTCCCGCGATCGCCGTGGCGTCGAGCGGCGCAAAGAAAAAGACGAAAGCGGGCAGTGCGACGGCCTGTGCGGCAAGGAGAAATGCGAGCGTCGCGAGGCTCTTACCGAGCCAGATCGCGCTTCGGTCGCATGGTGCAAGCACCAGGCCGTCGAGCACGCCGTGCTCGTGCTCGGGCACCCACGCCCGTGCAAGCCCCAGGAGAGCTGTGAAGACGATGGCCACCCATAGGAGCCCATAGGCTGCGTCATCTCCAGTTCCTTCGGGAAGAGCAAAATGGAAGACGACGAGCGTCGCGAGCACGAAGAGCAGCATCGCCGGCAGGGTGTCCCGCGCCCGAAGCTCGACCCTGAGGTCTTTTTGCGTAAGCGCGGCAACGTCTGCGACGTAGCTCACGTGAGTGCCAGCCGTGACGTCGCAAGCCGTTCGACTCGAGCCGGGTCGTGCGTCGATACAACGATCGACTTCGCACCCGCGAGCTCGCCGAGCTCACGATCGAGGAGCTTCACCCCTTGCTCATCGAGGCCGGAGTAGGGCTCGTCGAGCACGAGGAGATCGGGGTCGTGCAGCAGCGTGCGGCAGAGAGCGAGGCGTTGCGTCATTCCGCGGGAGTACGCGGCGACCCGCTCGTTCCGTGCCTCCCACAAGCCGAAACGCTCCAACAGCATCCCGATCCGCTCGCGTCGCTCCGACACTCGATAAAGGCGGCCGAAGAGATCGAGGTTCTCGAGCGCGGTCAGCTCGCGGTAGACGAGAGGCTCGTGTGCGAGAAAGCCCAATCGCGCGCGATCGACGCCGACCTGGAGCGTGCCTCGCGTCGGCGCTGCGAGACCGGTGAGGATTCTCAGAAGTGTCGTCTTTCCCGAGCCATTCGGCCCGGTCACCACCAGGAACCCCTCCCGACCAAGGACGACGTCGATGCCGGCGAGCACACGCCGGCGTCCGTAGCGCTTCTCGATTCCGAGGGCACGAATCATCGAGCGAGCACGTCCAGGGCGACGAACACGAAGAAGACCACGCTGATCACACCGTTCACCGTAAAGAAGGCGGCATCCAAACGGCGAAGATCGCCGGGACGCACGATCGCGTGCTCGTACGCGAGAAGCACCGCGACGACCAGAGCTCCGAGCCAGTAAAACGCGCCCGTGCCGAGGCCGAAGCCGGCGAGTGCGATCAGGACGACGGTTCCTGCATGAAACACGCGGGCTCCAGTGAACACGCCCGGCTCGCCGAACCTGACCGCCCACGAATGGAGTCCCTCGAGCCGGTCGTGCTCGAGGTCGTAGAGCGAATAGAACAAATCGAAGCCTGCCACCCAGAGAAGAACCGCTCCGCCGACCGCCCATGCCTCCCACGGCGCCGAGCCGGACACTGCAAGCCACGCGCCGACGGGAGCGAGGCCCAGGCAGGCACCGAGCCAGAGGTGGCAAAGCCATGTGAACCGCTTCAGGTACGGGTAGACGAAGAACAGCGCAACCGGAATCGGCCAGAGCCAGCGCACGACCGGATCGAGCTGGAGCGCGGCGACGAGAAAGACTGCGAGCGCAAGCGCCGAGAGCGCGATCACCTGCAGCTGCGTGAGAGCGCCGGTTGGAAGCTCGCGCAGCGCGGTGCGCGGGTTCCGCGCGTCGAGCTCTGCGTCGACGAACCGGTTCAGCGCCATGGCGAGGGTGCGCGCACCGGTCATCGCGACCGTGACCCAGAACGTCTCGGCAAGGCCGGGCCACGCGTCAGCTGCGAGGAAGGCGCCCACGTACGCGAACGGGAGCGCGAACACCGTGTGCTCGATACGGACGAGCGACGCCAGGCGTCTCGGCAACGGTGCGACAGCGGTGCTCACGTCTGCCGGTGAGGCGTCGCCTTATCGCCCGCAGCCAGCTCAAGCCCGTGCCGAAGGGCCGGCTCGAGCACGGCGAAGCCGTCTCGGCACCCTCCCGGTGAGCCTGGGAGGTTCACGATCAACGTCTCGCCCAGAAGTCCCGCGATGCCGCGCGAAAGCAGCGCGTGCGGCGTCCGAGTGAGGGCGTCCGCACGTATCCCCTCGGCGATGCCCGGGGCCTCGCGGTCGAGGAGAGGACGCGTGGCCTCGGGTGTGATGTCACGAGGCGCGAAACCCGTCCCGCCTGTTGTCAAAACAAGCGACGCGGTCGCTGCGAGCTCCTCGATCGCCTCGGCGATCACGTGGGCCTCGTCCGGCACGACCCGGCGAAGGACCGCGAACCCTTGGCCCTGAAGAAGCTCCTCGAGAGCGTCGCCGCTCGCGTCCTCGCGTTCGCCCGCATAGACGCCGTCGGAGATCGTAAGCACGGCCGCCCTCACGCAGGCTCCTTCGACTTCTCTACGAGGCGCACCTCACCGATCGTCATCTCCTTGTCGATCGCCTTCGCCATGTCGTAGACGGTCAGAGCCGCGACAGTCGCCGCGACGAGTGCTTCCATCTCCACCCCCGTCTGGGCGGTCGTCTCTGCAGAGGCTTCGATCTCGACCCGCGCGTCCCCGACTTCGAGCACGACGTCGACATGCGTCAACGGGAGCGGGTGACACAGAGGAATGAGCTCTGCTGTTCGCTTCGCGGCCATGATCCCTGCGAGCTGGGCAGTCACGAGCGCATCGCCCTTCGGAAGGTCGCGAAGCCGCTCGGCCGTAGCGCGGGCCATCCGCACTTCGCTCCGTGCGACTGCGCGTCGCCTGGACACCGGCTTGTCACCCACGTCGACCATGGTCACGTGTCCGGCGGCGTCGACGTGGGAGAGCTCGCTCATCTGTTTTCCAGTTTGCCAACAGCACCGGACGATAGACGGGCAGCCGATGAATCACCGCCGAGGAACGCGCTCACCCAGAGATCGTAGACCGACAGCGAGAGCCGAAGTCTCTTTCGGCAGCCCGATCGCTCTTCCACCGCACCAGCGACGGCGCGACGCGTGACTCAGCGGAGCCGTGCGCCGGTGGCGGAACCCGCATCGTTTTCACGTGAAAACGCTCGTGTAGGGACGTGCTCTGGAGCCGAAACTCCCGGCAGATCAACGGCGACGCGGGTCTTCCCGGGCTGGGATTGGAGGCGGACGGACCCATCCATCAGTCGCGCGAGCGCGGCGGCGATTGCGAGCCCGAGGCCGCTCCCGGATGCCCTCCCCCCTTCGACGCGGTAGAAACGCTCGAACACCGCAGCTTGCTGATCGGCCGGAACCCCCGGACCATCGTCCTCCACCGAGAGCTCGGCACGGTCGGCCCGCCGTCGTGCCCTGATCACGACCTGGGTTCCCGGAGGAGTGTGGACGAGCGCATTGACCACAAGCGCGCGACCGATCTGGAGGACGCGCTCCTCGTCGGCCGTACACCAGACGTCCCCCGCGACGTCGATCTCCAGCCCGTGCTCGGATGCGCCGGCGACGTGCTCGAGCTCCCCGGCCAGGGTTCTCGCCACGGATCCGAGATCCACGAGCTCCTGGACCACGCTGAGCTGTCCTGCGTCGACGCGCGACAGGTCCAGGAGATCTGTCGAGAGCTTCGTCAGCCGCTCCACCTGGCTCTGCATCGTCGCCAGGAACTCACGCCGTGTGTCCTCGTCGAGCTCCTCGTCGGTGAGCAGCTCGAGGAATCCGCCAAGCGAGAAGAGCGGGGTTCGTAGCTCGTGCGACGCGTTGGCGACGAACTCCTTTCGAGCGTTGTCGAGCTGCGCCAGCTGGATGCGCATGCGGTCGAAGGCGACGGCGAGCTGTCCGATCTCGTCGTCGCCCCGGTCGACGATCGGAGCGGCGAAGTCACCGCTAGCGATGCGCTCGGCGGCGGTCTCGAGACGGCGAAGCCGGTGGGCGAGCATTCCAGCCGCGGTCAAGCCGAGCACTAGCGCCAGAGCAAGCGCGAAGGCCGTGGCCAGGAGTAGACGCCGCTCGACAAGTCGCACGGTTGCAAGGGAGTCCGCGAGCGACGCGCGAAACAGGAGGACGGCTTCTCCGTTGAGCGGGACGGCGACATCGGCGTAGTCTCCGGACGGATCGACGACTCGTCCGCGCTCGAGCTTTCCCGATTCGAGCGCCCGAAGCGCGACCGGATCGTTGGCGACATCGCGTGAACTTCGCCGCCGGGAGTCCGCGAAGACGGCGAGCGCAGGCGGAGTCGTCGTGAGCACGTCGAACGCCACGACGCGTGCGTTCGTAACCACGGCGAAGTCCTCGACCTTGTCCGCCCACAGGACGGTGTCTGCCGGCAGCTCCTCGGACAACGGCCCGGCGAGCTCCTCGAGCTGGTCGAGCCTGGCGTCGACGAGTCTCCGCTCGAGCGATGGTACGACGATGAGATATGCCGTCCCAAGAGCCCCGGCGACGATTGCGGCGAGGGCGAGGGCGAGGCGTACCCGGATGCCGCCCGGAATCCTCACTCCGGTCTAAAGCGGTAACCGGCTCCGCGGATGGTCAGGATGAGCTCGGGATCGCTCGGATCGCGCTCGATCTTCTCGCGCAGGTGCCGCACGTGGACGTCGATCGTTCGCGGCTCCCGGTAGTCGGCGCCTCCCCGGAGCCGTTCGAGCAGCTCTCGCCTCGAAAAGACCACGCCCGGGCTGGACGCGAGCATCGCGAGCATCTCGAACTCGATGAACGTGAGCTGGACGTTCTCATCGCGAATCTGGACGGTTCGTCGCGGTAGATCGATCGAGAGCTCCCCTCGTTCTATCGTCTCCAGGCGGTCTCGTCCGATGTGAGGCGCAGCCGCTCGACGAAGGATCGCCCGCACACGGCTTCGGAACTCGCGGATGGAGAACGGCTTCGTGATGTAGTCGTCGGCGCCGAGCTCGAGACCGAGGACCTTGTCGAGCTCTTCCCCCCGTGCGGTGAGCATGATGATCGGCACGCTGCTCTGGCTCCGTAGGCGCTTGCATACTTCGAGGCCGTCCAGCCGCGGCAGCATCACGTCGAGCACGACCAGGTCGACGTCCTCTTCGCCGAAACGCCTGAGCGCCTCTTCGCCGTCGCGTGCTTGCACGACCCGATAGCCGTCGCGTTCGAGCGGGAACGTAAGCAGGGTCTGGATCGAGTCCTCGTCGTCTACGAGGAGGATGGTCGAAGCTTGCGACATCGGAGCGAGGGCCCACTGGCGGCTGCCTGCCTGCCTACTATAGCCCCGCGATGGAAGCGGCTCGGCCCCGAAGGCGGAGGCGGCGGGCGCGCCGCGGCACCGTCGACAGACCGCTCAACACACGCCTGGTGCGCGTCGCGTCGCTGCTCACCGTCCCAACCCTGTTGGCGGTCTTGTTGTCGGTCGCGACAACCGGAACACTACCGCGACCGCAGCTCGAGCCGGTGTTCGACGGGGCAGTGGCGGCCACGTTCGCAGTCGAGCTCTCGGCCGAGTATCCATCGCGGGTGCCCGGTACGCAGGAGGCCGCAAACGCCGCCCGTTGGTATGCGGAAACCATTTCTTCCCTGGGACTCGAGGCGGACGAGGACGTCTGGAGTGTTGAGCTACCGGACCTCGGGGAGGTCGAGCTGCGCAATGTCGTGACCGTGATCCCCGGACGCTCCGAGGAGGCGATCGTCGTGGTCGCCCATCGTGACAACACAGGAATCAGCCGGCCCTTTGGCGACAACGCCTCGGGCACGGCCGCGCTGATCGAGCTCGCCCGCGCTTACGCGCCAAGAGCGACCCAGCCAGCTCCCCTTCTCCAGCGGAATCTCGTCCTCGTATCGACCGACGCGGGGGCGTATGGGGGTGCCGGAGCTGTTCGGTTCGCCATGGATTCCATCTACGCCGAAAGCGCGCTCGCGGCAATCGTTCTCGACGGTGTCGGCGGGCGAGGGCGCCCACGAATCGCGGTCGCGGGACGCTCCAGCTCTCCTGCGCGCACGCTGGTCCGTACGGCGTCGGCGAGAGTCGAGGAGCAGGGCGGGGTGGCGCCCGCGCTCCCCGGGGTCATGACTCAGCTCGTCGACCTCGGGATTCCGTATGCCGCGGGCGAGCAGGGCCCGTTCCTCGCCCACGGCGTCGCCGCGATCACCCTGACGACAGACGAGCCGGGAGATCCACAAGTTCCTGCCGGTGACCGAGCCGCCCCGGTCGCCCCGGCGACGCTTGGTCGATTAGGACGCGCGGGCGAGGCACTCATCGGCTCGATCGACGTAAGTGTCGGAGCGGCTTTCCGCACACAGGACAGCCTTTTCCTCGACGAGCGCACTGCGAGCGGGTGGACTATCCGCCTGGCGCTGATCGTCGCCGTCGTGCCATTCGCTCTCGGGGTGTTCGACTTGCTCGTGCGAAGCCGGCGGCGCGGGCTGCCATTTGGTCCCGCCCTGCGTGCGCTTCGGACACGTGTCCTCCTGTGGCTGTACGCGGCCCTCCTGCTCTGGATCGGCGCGCTCACAGGCGTCTTTCCAACCGGCGTCTCCCTCCCGCTCCCGGCCCGCTCGTCGGTTGTCGACGACTGGCCGGTGGCAGGTATTGCAATGCTGACTGTCGCAGCCATGCTCGGCTGGCTCGCCGGCCACCGTCGCCTCGTCCGCCTGTCTCGACCCTCTGTCGACGAGCGTCTCGCCGGTTACGCCGTGGCGCTTGGCTGGCTCGCGATCGTGGCCGTCGTGGTCGCTCTCGTGAAGCCGTACGCCCTGATCTTCGTCCTCCCATCGTTGTACGCGTGGCTCTGGCTGCCGTTGCGAAGTCGATTCTGGGCTCGGGTCGCGATGTATTGCGCAGGACTCGCAGGACCCGTCGGCGGCGTTCTCGTCCTCGGCCATGAGCTCGGCCTGGGGGTCACAGCCACGATGCTCTATATCGCCGGACTCGCGACCGTCGGGTACGTGACGCTCGCTTCCGTTCTCCTCACCCTTGCATGGGCTGCAGGGGCTGCGCAGCTCGCCGCACTCGCATTCGGACGCTACGCACCCTATGCGGGTGGGGGAACGCCTCCTCCAGGCCCGCTTAGGAGCTCGATTGCGCCTCTGGTACAGGCGGTTCGCGCGCGCGCCTACGCGAGAGGCAAGTAGCGGACGACCTCTCCGCGGGCGATCTCCCCCGAGCCTCGCGGCACATGGAGGAGCGCATCCGCAGAAGCGGCTCGAACGATCATGTGCGATTCCTGGCCCGCCACTAGCTCGAGCACGACGCCCTGCTCGTCGACACTCCGGCGGGCGCGGACGAACTCGTCGCGCTGCGGATTTCGCCGGAGCGGGCTCATGGCGCGACCGACCCCGAACTCCGGGCCCGGGTGCTCCAGACCCTGTCGGGCGAGCAATGCGGGCTTCACGAAGAGCAGCGCGCCAACGAGCGATGACACAGGGTTTCCGGGGAGGCCGAAGACGAGTGTCTTGTCGCGAACCCCGAACGAGAGGGGCTTGCCGGGCTTTACGGCGACGCCCCAAAAGACCTCCTCTACGCCGAGCTCGGCTGCAACCCGGCGGACGAGGTCGTGAGGTCCCATCGAGACGCCGCCGGACGTGACCAGGACGTCAGCCGCGAGACCGCGCTCGAGGGCTTCGCGATGCGCTCCCTCCTCGTCGCGAACCACGGGGAGCAGCTCGACGTCTGCGACGTCTCCGAGCACAGCCGCGATCATCGCTCCGTTCGACTCGAAGATCTGTCCAGGCTCGAGCGTCTCGCCAGGCGCTCGAAGCTCGCTGCCCGTCGCCAACACCGCGACACGAGGTCGGCGAGAGCACCGAATCTCGGCGACACCCGCCGCGGCGAGCGCTCCGATCTGAGCAGCTCCCACCCGCGATCCCGAATGAATCACGGCAACGCCCGCTCGGACGTCGCCGCCACGGGGCCGGATGTGCGATCCCGGTTGCACCCGTTCCGCGATCTCGACCCTGCCGTCGTGCTCATTGGTCCGCTCTACCGGAACGACCGTGTCCGCCCCGTCGGGAACGGCTCCGCCCGTCGCGATCGCGGCTGCCGCGCCCTCGGGAAGCGTTGCCGTAGCCGGGCTGCCCGCCGCGACCCTCATCGCGATCGGCAGCGTGCCCGGCGTCTCGTCGGCCCGTACGGCGAAGCCGTCCATGGCCGAGCTCGCAAACGGCGGAAGATCGACTCGGGCCAACGGACGTTCGGCGACAACCCTTCCGAGCGCCTCGGTGAGCGTCACGGCTTCGGGAAGAAGTCGTTCCGCCCGCCCGAGGATGCGGTCGAGCGCCTCTTCGAACGTGAGCAGGCCCAGCATCGCGGGGCTGCCTACGGCAGCCCGCGTCCGGGCGAGATTATCGGCGTCTTCGGTTCCTTGGTCGTTTCGGTTTCCTCGGTCTCCGGCGTGTAGGACGGGTCGTAGTCGAGCGCGTACTGACCGCGCGTGAAAGGTCTCCATTCGGGCCAGTACGAGGGTTCGGCGAACGGAGTGGGCTCCAGGTTCTCGAGAGCGGGCTCCATGAAGAGCCGCCAGATCTCGGCCGGGAAGCTTCCTCCGCTCACCGCGATCCCGTGCACGTTCTGCATCGGGATCTCGGCGCGCGTGTAGCCGATCCAGACCGTGGTCGCGAGGTCTGGCGTGTAGCCGGCGAACCACGCGTCCTTGTACTCCTCGTTCGTGCCCGTCTTCCCAGCTGCCGGACGGCCGAACGCCGCACGGGTCCCCGTCCCGGACTGCATGTTCTGCTCAAGGATTCGCGTCACGATTGCCGCCGTCCCCTCCGAGATCGCCCGGCGTCGCTTGGGAACGCCCCAGCCCGCTCCCTTGTCCTCGCGTCCGTTCGCCAGAACGACGCGTCGGATCGCCATCGGCTCCGCATAGATGCCACCGGAAGCCAGGGTCGCGTATGCCGAGGCGAGGTCCAGCGGCGAGACCGCAACCGAGCCGAGCCCAATGGACGGCACAATCGCGAGCTGAGAGCGAACCCCCATTCGCCGAGCCGTCTCGGCCACCTTCTCCGGAGTCACGTCGAGCGTGAGCTGCGCGTACACCGCGTTGTCGGAGCGAATCGTCGCGCTTCGGATCGAGCTCCACCCGTAGTAGTCGTTCGCGTACGTGTGGACGCACCACCAACTGCCGTCGTCGCAGTTCCCGGCTGGATGGACCTTGTACGTGAACGGGGCAGAGACGTAGTAGGTCGAGTCGGGATCGACTCCCATCTCCACTGCAGCCGCCAGGACGAATGTCTTGAACGTGGACCCCGGCTGCCGCCGCGCTTGCGAGAGGAGGTTGAACTCGTTCTTCGGCTGGTTCGGGATCACGGCCGCCATCGCCCTGATCGCACCCGTGCGTGGGCTGATGGAGATGAGGGCCGCCGCAGGGTCGGTCGGCTCGCTCATCACGTCGCGGATCGCGTCCTCGGCGAGTCGCTGGTAGCGAGGCTTGATCGTCGTGTAGACCCGCAGTCCCCCGGAGCGAACAGTTCCGGCGCCGTAGGTCTCGATCAACCGATCGCGGACGTAGCCGAAGAAGTACGGCTCACGGATCTCGCGGTAGAGCCTTCCGGGCCGGAGGTTCAGGCCCGACTTGGCCGCCCTCGCGTAGCGCTTCCTCGTGAGGGCGCCGGTCTCGAGCATCGCCCGGAGGACCTCCGCCCGGCGGGCACGCGCTCGAGCGGGGACCGCGAAGGGATTGTAGACGGACGGCGCTTGGGTCAGCCCGGCGAGAAGGGCGGACTGAGCTAGCGTCAATTGCTTCGCCGGTTTGGAGAAGTACGTCTGGGAGGCAGCCTCGATCCCGTAGGCCTGGTTCCCGTAGTAGACCTGGTTCAGATAGGTGGTCAGGATCCGGTGCTTCGTCCAAGCGCTGTCGAGCTTCGTGGCGAGACAGGCCTCCTTGAGCTTTCGCTGCACGGTCTGCTCCCGCGAGATGTAGAGATTTCGCACGAGCTGCTGGGTGATCGTCGAGCCTCCCTCGACGATGCGGCCGGCCTGGATGTCGGTCACGGCGGCGCGCGCGATTCCCTCGATGTCGACACCCCCGTGCTCGAAGAAACGCCTGTCCTCGACCGCGATCGTCGCCTTGCGAACCCACGGGGACATCTCCTCCGGCGACACGGCCTCGCGGTTTCGTTCCGCGGGGATCGACCCGAGCAGCGAGCCGTCCCCCGCAAAGACGAACGTGTTCTGCCCGATGTTGACCTCGCGCAACGACTTGAGGTCGCACGACGAGCCATACGCGAAGACCGCAGCGCCGCCACCGATGCCGGCGACGGCGACTACTGCAGCGACTACGGCGAGCCCGATAACGGCGCCGCCGCGCCTTCGCCGCCGCCGCGCTGCGCGCTGATGGCGACCCCTCGGGAGGAGCGTCTCCGGATCGAGCGAGGTGCGTCTGCCGCGAGCCGAGCTCATGGGCTGATGCTAGCCGCCACTCTTCTTCCTTTCGACGAGAGCCCGCCGGCTCCTCAGCAGCACGAAGAGCTGCGCGTGATGGAATCCCTCGACATGGGGAGGACCGACACACGGCGCCCGATGCCGAGACGTCTCGTCGGCTGGCTCATCTTTGTCCTCGCCCTGACGGGGCTCGCGTACGCGTCTCGTCTCTCAGGAACGGAAACACCCGACGATCTCGCCTACCGGTACTCGTCCTCCATCGCAGCGGTCATTCAGTACTCGATCATGCTCGGGATCCTCCTCTTGATCGCGCGTGGCCTGCCGCTTCGGGACGCGTTCGCCCTTCGGCCACCAGCCTCGTGGGGCCGCGCACTCGGGCTCGCGCTTGTTGCACTGGTAGCGATCTGGGCAATCAGCGCGGCACTCTCGCCGTTCCTCGACGCCAACCAGGAGCAGGGGCTCGTTCCTGACGACTGGGACTCGAGCCGAGCCGGTGCCTTCGCAGCCTTCTTCCTCGTCGTCACCATCGTGGCTCCGGCGGTGGAGGAGCTGACCTACCGCGGAATCGGCTTTACCCTGCTCGCGCCGTACGGGACCTGGGTGGCGATCCTGGTCACCGGCGTCTTCTTTGGAGCCGCCCACGGGCTCCTCGTCGCGCTCCCGGTGCTCACGGCTTTCGGCATCGTCGTCGGCTGGCTCCGCGCGAGGACCGACAGCATCTACCCGTCGATGCTCGTCCACGCGACGTTCAACGGGACTGCACTGGTCGTGTCGGTGGCGGTCGCCGGCTGAGCGCTACACAGATTCCTCGTCTTCGTCGTCGGCTTCTTCGTCCTCGTCGGGGTCGTCGAGCTCGAGCTCCTCGAGGCTCGAGGCGAACTCCTCGGGCGTCACCGTCTCGAGGAACTTCCGGAACTCCGCCGGGTCGAGGTCGGCGAGGCTCGACGCCGTGACGAGGCCCGGCTGCTCGGCGTCGTCCGACTGGAAGTCGATCCCCGACTCCTCGATAACGTCCTCGGTCGCGAAGATCTGTGCGTCGCAGCGCACGGCCAGCGCGATCGCGTCCGAAGGCCGCGAGTCGATCTCGAGCTCGCGCCCGTTCTGAACCACCGTGATGCGAGCGTAGAAGGTGTTCTCGCGGAGCTCAGTGACCGTCACCCGCACGACCTCGCCCTGCAACTCGGAGACGACGTCGGCGAGGAGATCGTGGGTCATCGGGCGGGGGGGAGCCGCTCCCTGGAGCTTCATCAGAATGGCGGCAGCCACGTCGTGACCGATCCAGATCGGGAGGAACTTATCGTCGTCGGCCGTCTTCAGGAGCACGATCGGCTGCTTGCCGATAGGCTCGAAGCTCACACCGTAGAGGGTCATCTCTCGCATCGCTGGGCCCGTGCTCATCTTAGACACGGGCTGCGCTACAGTTGCGAGCCCCGATGCAACACGCAGAGGGCGATTAGCTCAGTTGGTTAGAGCGCCGCTCTGATAAGGCGGAGGTCCGTGGTTCGAGTCCACGATCGCCCATTAGCGTGGGGGGGGGGGGGGGGGGGGGGGGGGGGGGGGGGGGGGGGGGGGGGGG
>JBBDMN010000169.1:0-3681 GCA_040878305.1 Gaiellaceae bacterium | reverse complement strand
CCGTCGACGAAGCTGAAAAGTGGCCCTCCGCGGTTCAGCTCACGCAGCTTCTCGAAAGTTCCCTCACGCTCCCAGGTGTCGAGAATCGCGAGCTCGAGCGCGTTGTGATCGGGCTTGTCCGGGAGCGATGAGAAGATGGCGGCCACCTCGGTCAGTGTAAGAGTTGGCCTCAGTGGGAAGGCTTTCGGCGTAGTCAGCGTTAGCCCGTAAGCATTTCTTATACGACGTAGAAAGGATCACGAGATCACATGACAGCGAACGTGACAGAGGCGACCTTCGAGCAGGAAGTCCTGAAGAGCGAGACAGCCGTTCTCGTGGACTTCTGGGCCGAGTGGTGCGGACCGTGCCATGCGGTCGCTCCCGTTCTGGAGAAGATCGCCGACGAGCGCAAAGACGAGCTCAAGCTCGTCAAGGTGAACATCGACGAGGAGCAGGAGCTCGCGCAGCGCTACGGGGTCATGTCGATCCCCACGATGATCCTGTTCAAGGACGGCGCGCCCGCGGCTGCCGCGGTAGGTGCGCAGCCGAAATCCAAGCTCGAGAGCTCCCTCGGCCTCGCGGCTCCGGACCTCGGCGTCGCCGTCTAAGAAACCGCGCGCACCTTCCGTCGGATGGCGTATCCTGATAGAAGGTAATTGCAGGACGTTTCGAGACTTCCCCCTCCCCTCCCCTAACCGAAGGGCCGGCAACGGCCCTTCGGTGCTTTTTAGGCTCGTTTGGCAAGTGGCGAACACCCGAGCGGGGTAGGTTCCCCGTGTGTCGCCAAGACATTCCCCGGCCAGCGTGACCGAGCTTGCACGCGTAGGCCTGCTCGAGACGCTGCCTGGGGAGACGATCGCGAAGCTCGCCGATCGGATGCAGCGAGACGACGTCACCGCGGGCACCGTCCTCGTGCGCGAAGGCGAGAAGGGCGATCGTTTCTACGTTTTGCTCTCGGGCATCGCAGGTGTGTCCCAGCAGTCGCTCGGCGGACGGAGGATCCTGCGGGCCGGCGAGTACTTCGGTGAGGTTGCGCTGACGATGCACGTCCCGAGAACGGCGACCGTAACCGCCATGACACCCTGCGTCGTCGCGAGCTGCGACACGGCGACCTTCAACGAGCTGGTGCGTCCGCTTTTCGCCGAGGATTGACGAGGGACACAGGCCGGGCATGCCGGTCCCTACACCCTGCGCGACTCCTACGGACCGGGCATGTCCGGTTCCATCTCCTCGAGAACGGCGTCGGAAAACATCGGCCAGGCGGTCTTCGCCCAGTCTCCGAACTCGCGATCGGTCAAGGCGGCGCAGGCGACGCCCGGCTCAGGGTCAACCCAGAAGAACGTTCCAGAGCCGCCGAAGTGGCCGAACGCACGCAGAGATGCCCTCGCACCCATCCACGAAGGCTCGCGGGTGTTGACCTGCACGCCGAGCCCCCAGTCGAGCGGGTCGAAGCGGCCGTGATCGGGCAGGACTCCAGACAACCCCGGAAACTGGACGCTCGTCATCTCAGCGAGCGTTTCGGGAGCGACGAGAGTAGGCGCGAGGAGCTCCCGCGCGAGCGCGAGGATGTCGTCCAGACACGCGTGCATTCCCGATCCAGGATCGCCCTCCGGGTCGAGCCCGATTCCGAGCGGGTCGCAGACCGCAGCCCGAACGTACTCGGCGAATGGCATCGCGGCCTGCGCCTCGAGATGAGCGGCGAGCACGCGGAAGCCTTCGTTCGAGTAGATCCGTCGACGACCGGGTGGCGAGATCGGCTCTTGCCCCTCGAACGGGAGACCGGAAGCGTGCGCGAGCAGGTGCCGCACCGTCGATCCGGGCGGACCGGCCGGCGCGTCGAGATCGACGACGCCTTCCTCCGCGGCGACGAGCAGAGCGAGAGCGCCCACCAGCTTCGACACGGAGGCCAGCCGGACGGCGCGGCGCGTGTCGCCGCGCGTTTCCACCTCGCCGTCGCGATTCACGACGCCTGCGGCTGCGAACGACACCGGCCAGCTTTCGATCTGGCGAAGTGCCTGCACGCCCGGCGATAGTAGAGGCTGAGGTGAGGAGGAAGCGACGCGGCCGCGCAGCGGACGCCTTTAGGGATTTTTGCGCGACCGAAATCCGCGCGAGCGGATTTCGGTCTTGCGCCGGCTATTAGAGTCACGCCATGGAGCGCCGCCTGATCTCGGGACACTCGCCGTACGAGCCGATCGTCGGCTTCTCGCGCGCGGTCGTCGTCGACGATCGAGTCTTCGTCGCGGGCACGGCTCCAATCCCCGCCGACGGCTCGCCGCCTCCCGAGGGTGCATACGACCAGGCGCGGCTCTGTCTCGAGATCATCGGGCAGGCCCTCGAGAAGGCGGGCGCGCGCTTCGAGGACGTGGTTCGCACCCGCGTCTACGTCACCGACCCCGCCCACTGGCAGGACGTGGGCCGTGCGCACGGCGAGGTCTTCGGCGAAATCCGACCGGCGAACACAACGGTCGTCACGGCTCTTCTCGACCCGGCGTGGAAGGTCGAGATCGACGTCGACGCGATCCTTCCGTGACCGACAAGCAGATCTTTCCGCCTTCGATCACGGGGAAGGGGGCGGCTAACACGGGGAGCGTCCTCGACCACGCTTTCGGGAAGGGCGACCCGTACACGCTCGGCGTGGAGGAGGAGTACCAGCTCCTCGACGAGCGGACGCTCGATCTCGTCCAGCACATCGACACGATGCTCGACGCGGTGAGCGGCCACGAGCTCGAGGAGCGCATCAACCCGGAGCTGATGCAGTCGGTCATCGAGATCACGACGCCCGTGTGCCGCACGGCGGGCGACGTCCACCGGGAGCTCGTCAAGCTCCGCGGCTACGTGACGGAAACCGCGCGCGAGAAGGGACTTCGCGTGGGCTCGGCGGGAACGCATCCCTTCAGCCTCTTCGAGCGCCAGCGGATCACCGCCAAGGACCGCTACCGCGCACTCATCGACCAGATGCAGTACATCGCGCGCCGCGAGCTGATCTTCGGGATGCATGTCCATGTCGCGGTCGACGATCCGGAGAAGGCGATCAAGGTCGTCAACGGGCTGCTTCCGCACATTGCGCCGCTGCTGGCGCTGTCGGCGAGCTCGCCCTTCTGGCGCGGCGAGCCGACCGGTCTGGCGTCGAGCCGGCAGATGGTCTTCTCGGCCTTCCCCCGCTCGGGTCCGCCGCCCCGCTTCCGCGACTACGCCGACTACGCAGAGGTCGTCGGGCAGCTCGAGAAGTCCGGCTGCATTCCGGATTACACGAGCATCTGGTGGGACATCCGGCTCCATCCCCGTCTGGGCACGGTCGAGGTACGGATCTGCGATGCCGTGACGCGAGTCGAGGATGCTGTCGCGATCGCGGCGTATTGCCAGGCGGTCGTGAAGCACCTCTCCGAGACGTACGAAAGCGGCAAAGAGATCCCGTCGTACCACCGGATCCTGACCAGCGAGAACAAATGGCTGGCCGCGCGATACGGGCTCGAGGCGCCGGTGATGGATCTCGGCTCCGGACGCCGTAACCGTGTGCCGATCGCGCGTCTCGTGCGTCGGACGCTCGCGGAGATCGATCCGCACGCGCGCGAGCTCGGATGCGAGCGGGAGCTCGAGGGCGTGCTCGACATCCTCTCCCGCGGCAACTCCGCCGACCGCCAGCTCCGGATCTACAACACGAACCGCGATACCGTCGAAGTCGCCCGCGAGATCGCGGAC
>JBBDMN010000168.1:5040-20376 GCA_040878305.1 Gaiellaceae bacterium | reverse complement strand
ATGGCATCAACCATCTAACCCGATCGCCATCAAGTTCCACCGTTGCCGGTTCGTCCGGTTCAAGATTGGAGCCTGCTGGACCGTCCAGGAGGCGCTCGACGAGCAGGGGATCGAGTACGAGATCGTCATCGAGCCGACCTACCCGCGCGGCAAGCGGGCCGACGTGATCGAGCACACGGGTCAGCACTACCTTCCCGCGATCGAGTTCGCGGACGGCACCTGGTACCACGAGGAGTCGAAGGCCATGGCCGAGACGATCCGCGCGGGCCGCCTACAGGAGAAGAGCGGAGTCACTCCGATACCCTGATGGGGTATACTCCCCTCCGACCGCAAGTCGAGAGGAGAGGCATGTCCGAGACGATCACGTACAGCGTTCCCGCGATCCATTGCGCTCACTGCGCGATGTCGATCCGGGAGGAGGTCGAGGACGTCACGGGCGTCGACGAGGTCGATGTCGATCTCGACTCGAAGGCCGTAACGATTCACGGCCGCGAGCTCGACGATGCCGCGCTCCGTTCCGCGATCGCGGAGGCGGGATACCAGGTCGCATGAGCACCACCGCGACACCCGATACCGCGACACCCGATACCGCCACGCCTGAGGCCGAGACCCGCGTCGACCTCGCGCTCGAAGGTATGACCTGCGCGGCGTGCGCCGGTCGTATCGAGCGCAAGCTGAACAAGCTCGACGGCGTCGAGGCGTCGGTCAACTACGCGACCGAGCAGGCGGCCGTGCGCTACGACGCGGATCGCGTCGCAGTCGCCGATCTCATCCATGCGGTCAAATCCGCGGGGTATCGCGCGCGGCTTACGGCTGATGCGGCCGCCGCCGACAATCGGGCGCGCGCGCTGCGCATACGACTTCTCGTCGCCGCGGCGCTGACCGCGCCGCTGACGCTGCTCGCGATGATCCCGCCGCTTCAGCTCGACGGGTGGGAGTGGCTGGCGTTCGCGCTCGCGACTCCGGTCGTTCTGTGGGCCGGCTACGGCTTTCACCGCGCCGCGGCCCTGAACGCGCGTCACCTGAGCGCGACGATGGACACGTTGATCTCGATCGGCACTCTTGCCGCGTGGGGCTGGTCGGTCGTCGCGCTCCTCTTCCTCGAGGACGCACACATGTACTTCGAGGTGGCCGGCGTAATCACGACGCTGATCCTGCTCGGCCGTTACCTCGAGGCCCGCGCGAAGCGTCGTTCGGGCGCCGCGATCCGCGCTCTGCTCGAGCTGGGCGCGAAGGAGGCGCGAGTCATTCGGGACGGAGCCGAGATCGCGATTCCGATCGAGGAGCTCGTTGCGGGCGACTTGTTCGTCGTCCGTCCCGGCGAGAAGATCTCGACGGACGGCGAGGTCGTCGAGGGCGGCTCCGCCGTCGACCAGTCGATGCTGACCGGCGAGCCGGTGCCGGTCGACGTCGGGCCGGGTTCGACCGTGGCCGGCGCGACGATCAATACGTACGGGAGACTCGTCGTCCGCGCGACGAAGGTGGGGGAGGAGACCGCCCTTGCACAGATCGCTCGCCTCGTCGCCGAGGCGCAGTCCGGGAAGGCGCCGGTTCAGCGCCTCGTCGACCGCATCTCCGCCGTCTTCGTCCCGATCGTGCTCGCAATTGCGCTCGCGACGGTTGCGGGCTGGCTCGTCTTCGCCGGCGACGCGACAGAGGCTTTCTCCGCCGCCGTCGCGGTGCTGATCATCGCCTGCCCGTGCGCGCTTGGTCTCGCCACGCCGACCGCTCTCATGGTCGGGACAGGACGTGGGGCGCAGCTCGGCATCCTCATCAAGGGCCCCGAGATCCTCGAGCGAACGCGGCAGATCACGACCGTCGTCCTCGACAAGACAGGGACCGTGACCGAGGGGCGGATGGAGCTCGCCGCGGTAACGCCGCTCGACGGGGTGACGCGTGCAAACGTGCTCAGGCTCGCGGGCGCTGTCGAGGCGGCATCCGAGCATCCGATCGCGCAGGCCGTCGCCGGCGCCGCGCGGGCTGAGCTCGGTGAGCTTCCGCCCGTTACCGATTTCAGGAACGTCCCCGGCGTCGGCGTCTCGGGACGAGTTAACGGGCACGACGTCGAAGTCGGGCGCGAGGACGGAGCGATCACGGTCTCCTGGGACGGGCAGCCGCGGGCGACACTGTCGGTCCGCGACACGGTGAAGCCGACGAGCGCCGAAGCGGTCGCAGACCTGAAGCGGCTCGGCTTGACCCCGGTGCTCCTCACCGGAGACGCGCGCGAGACCGCCGAGCGAATCGCGCGCGAGGTCGGGATAGAGCGGGTCCTCGCCGAGGTCTACCCGGACGAGAAGGTCGCCGAGATTCGCCGGCTGCAGGAGGAAGGGGAGGTCGTGGCGATGGTCGGAGACGGGATCAACGACGCGCCCGCGCTCGCCCAAGCGGACCTCGGGCTCGCCATCGGCACGGGTACCGACGTCGCGATCGAGGCGTCCGACATCACGCTCGTCTCCGGCGACCTGCGCGCTGCGGGGGACGCGATTTCGCTCGCCCGGCGGACGCTGCGGACGATCACCGGGAACCTCTTCTGGGCGTTCGCCTACAACGTCGCCGCGATCCCGCTCGCCGTCGCGGGCCTGCTCAATCCGATCGTTGCCGCGGCTGCGATGGCCTTCTCGAGCGTCTTCGTGGTCACCAACTCGCTCCGGCTGCGGCGCTTCCATTCCGCCCGCGAAGGAGCGACCTCATGAGCCAGGCCGAGACGACACACGGCTACGTCGCCGACAAGGAGGCGCTCGTCCGGCGCCTGCACCGGATAGAGGGGCAGGTGCGCGGGATCGAGCGGATGATCGAGGAGGACCGCTACTGCATCGACGTCCTGACGCAGATCTCCGCTGTGTCGACCGCGCTCGACAGCCTCGCGTTCGTGATCCTCGACGACCACGTGAAGCACTGCGTCTCTGGAGCCCTTGCTTCGGGCGACCCCGCCGCTGCGGAGGAGAAGAGCAAGGAGCTCCTCAAGGCCGTTCACCGCTTCGCGCGAGCGCGCTGATACCTGGAGGACTAGTTTCGCCAGACCTCAACGCTCTCGGGTGCTAGCGAGACTCGGCCGCTAGCCGGGCGCCGAAGACGACGAGCACGATGCCCGTAGCGGCGTCGAGCACTCGTCGCGCGGGTCCTGCCAGGAATCGGCGCAGCCTCGCGACAGCCAGGGCATAAAGCGTCAGCCACCCGAAGGTCAGCGAGCAGAAGAGCAGGCCGAGCCCGAGGAGCGCGAAGAACGAGCCGCTTCCATCTGGTGGGAACTGCGGCAGCAGGCTCGCGAAGAAAACGGCCATCTTCGGGTTGCCGAGATTGCTGAGCACTCCCTGGCGAAGTGCTCGCCGCGGCGCGATGGCTACTGACCTTGTAACAGTCTGTTGCTTGGCGTCCTGGCCGCGGCTAATGACGGCGCCGTAGAGGGATTGGGCGCCAAGGTAGATCAGGTACGCGGCCCCGATGAGCTTGAGCGCGCGGAAAGCCGGCTCGGACGCGCTCAGGATCGCGACGACGCCCGCGCTCGCGGCGAGCGTCCAGACCGTCTGTCCGAGCGCGACCCCGGCCGCGGTCGCGATTCCGCTTCGGCGCCCACTTCCGAGCGTGTTCCGGATCGCGAGCGCCGTGTCCTGGCCGGGCGTGCAGATGACGACGGCCGAGACGGCGACGAACGCGACCAGCGTCTCGATCATTCCGGGAGTATTCCGCCGGAGCGGACGTGGCGGAGCGCACTCTCACGCAGCGAGACCTGAACCGCGCGCTGCTCGCGCGCCAGCTCCTGCTCGAACGAGCCCGGCTGCCGATCCCGCAGGCGCTCGAACGGGTCGGCGGCATCCAGAACCAGTACGCGCCGAACGCGTACATCCGGCTCTTCTCCTGTCTCGAGGGCTTTCGCCGCGAAGATCTCACCCGCGAGCTCGAGCGGCGAACGGTCGTTCAGGGGTCGCTGATACGCGACACGATCCACGTCGTCTCTAAGCGGGACTATGGGCTCTTTGCAGCAGGGATCCGGGCATCCGGTCAGGAGTGGTGGCGCCGCGTGAACAAGATCCCGGACGAGGTGGATATGCGCACCTTCGCGAAACGCGCGCGTACGTTTCTCCGCGGATCGGTACGAAGCCACGCCGAAATCGAGGAGTTCCTTCGTGCCAACGACTTCCCCCGCCCGAGCGTCTGGGGATTCTCGCACTGGCTCGACCTGATCCGTGTGCCGCCTTCGGGCACCTGGGAGCAGCGCCGGGCGAACATGTTCGCCCTGGCCGAAGAGTGGGTGGGCGCGCTCGACGCGCCCGAAGAGGAGGGGATCGAGCACCTCGTGCGTCGGTATCTCGGCGGGTTCGGGCCGGCGTCGAGGAACGACATCGGGAGCTGGTGCAAGGTGCCGATGGCGAAGCTTGCTCCCGTGCTCGCGCGCATGACCCTGCGCCGCTTCAGCGATAAGGAAGGGAAGGAGCTCTTGGATCTCCCGCGCGCGGCGCTGCCCGATCCCGAGACACCGGCGCCGGTCCGCTTCCTGCCTACCTGGGACGCGGCACTCCTCGTACACGCGCGGAGGACAGGCGTCCTCCCCGAGGAGTACCGCCCGCTCGTGTTCAGCACGAGGACCCCGCATTCGGTCGGCACGTTCCTCGTCGACGGCGCCGTGGCGGGAACGTGGAGATACCGCGGGCGGGTGACGACGAGTGAGCTCCGGCGGCTCGACCGCGGAGCGCGGCGTGAGATTGCCGAGGAGGCCGACCGCCTATCGGACTTTCATGCCTAGGGCCTCGCGTTCCAGCTGCGAATGACTGCCGTCTCGCGCTCGTAGCCGAGGACGCTGATCGAGCCCGGGTCGAGCGCGAGCAACCTCCCGGCCTCCGCCTCGAGCCCGACCCAGCGTGCCGCGAGAACGCGAAGGAGGTGACCGTGGGCGAAGACGGCGACGTCACCCGCTGTCCTTCGAAGCTCTTCGATCACCCGGTCGACCCGTGCACCCACCTCGGCCAACGTCTCTCCGCCGGGGACACCGTCACGCCACACCGTCCATCCGGGGTGGTCGCGCCGGATGTCGATCGTCTTTAGGCCCTCGTAGTCGCCGTAGTCCCACTCCTGGAGCTCGTCACGCCGCACCGCACTGTCGGCCATCCCTGCCAGCCGACACGTCTCCGCCGCGCGTTCGAGCGGGCTCATGAGCACGAGCGCGAATCGGCGTTTCCGCAACGCAACGCCGACCGCTTCGGCCTCGCGCCGCCCCTGCTCGGTTAGCGGGACGTCGGTTCGCCCCGTGTGCCTCCCCGTTCGGCTCCACTCGGTCTCCCCGTGCCGGACGAGGACGATCTCTGGCGTGCGTGTGGACACCCTGCTATCGGAATGCGGCGTGTAACACGTCGCGCGAAACGCCGCTCTTCGCGTAGCCCGCAGTGCCGTCTGCCAGCAGCTCGCGCGCACCCACGAGCAGCGCTCCGTAGGCAGCTCCGGCCAGCGAGCCTCCCGTCGAGACCCGCCGCACGCCGACGGACGCCAGCTCGGCGACGGTCGGCCCACTCGGCAGGGCGAGGACGTTCACCGGCACGCCGACCGCCTCGACGACAGCCGCGATCTGGCCGAGATTCGAGAGACCTGGCGCGTACACGGCGTCGGCGCCCGCATCGCGGTACGCGATCAGGCGGGCGATCGTGTCGTCGAGGTCGTCGACGCCGCGAATGTGGTTCTCCGCTCGACCGGTGAGGATCATGGGCCGGGCCAGGCCGTGGGCAGCTTCCGCTGCGAGAGCGACCCGCGCGGCCGCGACCTCGACGTCGTCGATGCGGTCAGCCGCCGGGTCGTAGTCCTCGATCGAGAAGCCGGCTGCCCCGGCATCGGCGAGCAGCGCGACCGTCTCGACAACTCCGCCCGGGTCGTCCGGGTAGCAGCGCTCGCTGTCGACGTTGAGCGGCAGGCTCGTCGCCTCGGCGAGGCTCGCCACGTGCGCGATCAGCTCATCTCGGGACACCTCCTGGTCGAGCTTGCCGAGCGACCAGGCGAACCCGGCGCTCGTCGTTGCGAGTGCCTCGAACCCGCACGAGGCGAGCAGGCGCGCGGAGCCGACGTCCCAGGGGTTGGGCATGACGAAGAGCTCCGCTCGAGCATGCAGCTCCCTGAAGCGACTACGACGATCTGCGACGGCGTCGGTCATCGCCTGCGAGCCTACGCCTAGCCGACCCTCGTCGTGGTGACTCGAACGGCGGAGCGGCAGCCGACCTCTTGGCGTCACGACCGGAATCTGTCGTGATGATGGAGCTAGGCGGGCTCGAACCGCCGACCTCCTGGGTGCGATCCAGGCGCTCTCCCAACTGAGCTATAGCCCCGTGGAGGCCGATTGTAGCCGCGGGTCGTGCGGCCGTTGCCAGACGTCTACGGTCCGAAGGGGTTGCTCAACCCAGGAGCAGGCCACGACGTTGTCGTCGGGCGCTCGCAGATGGTGATGTCCTCTTCCGGAGGCACGACCCGGGGTCGGTCCTGCGCGTGCGGAATCGCGGTGCCGCCGACGAGGATGCCGAGCACGAGGACCCAGAGCGCGGCAGTCATCCGCGCCCAGACGGGGTAGGGGCGCGTTTGGGCCGCGTGTTCGGCTGTGTCGGCACGAGATGCCGCCACTACCGGCGCCGTGCGAGGCCTCGCGTACTCCGACCTGGGATCGGGAAGGGCGGCGCGGGCGCGGGCGCCGAGCTCGGGGTCGACGAGGGCGAGCTCTGGGCTGAGCGGCTCAATCGGCATCGAGTGAAGATTCTCGCCTAAAGGTCGCTTCCCTCGCCGGGAGATGGCACAGCTGTCACGAGTTCGTGCCGAGCTGTCCACAGCTCCGCAGAGCCATGCGGGTTTCCGAGCACCTGTCCGATCTGGACACCTGGTCTCCAGCGACCGCGCGGGCTACCACCAACGGCGACACCTACGAAGGGAGGATGCGTGCACGCACGCACCATCGCAATTGGAATCTCGGCGCTCGCAATGCTCGGGACGGGCGCGACGCTCGCGGCAGGAGGGGCGATAGCCGTCGAGGCCGAGACGATCACGGCCTGCGTCAAGTCGAGCGGGAAGCTCGTCCGCGTCGTCAACGACGCATCGAAGTGCCGCCGTGGCGAGCATGCATTGATCTGGAACGTGAAAGGCCCAGCCGGGCCGGCGGGGCCAGCGGGTCCGGCCGGATCGGTGGGACCGGTTGGCCCGGCGGGCCCGGCGGGGGCGGTAGGACCGATCGGCCTGCGTGGGCCTGCGGGCGAAGCGGGCCTCGCAGGGCCGGCAGGCGCAACAGGTCCGGCAGGTCCGGCAGGATCAGTAGGCCCCGCGGGACCAGCCGGCCCCGCAGGTCCGGCCGGACCTGCGGGAGCTCCAGGCGCGGCGCTCCAGTCTCTCGCCGCACTCGTGGGCTCGGCCTGCACGAAGCAGGACGGCTCCGCAGGCACGGTCGCGATCACCACCGGGGCGGGAGACGTCATCGAGCTCAGGTGCCAGGGTGGCGCGCCACCTCCACCTCCGCCTCCACCTCCTCCGCCAGCAGGTGGGCTCGTCATCAACGAGATCGACTACGACCAGGTCGGCGCGGACTCCGGCGGGTTCGTCGAGATCAAGAACGCGGGCGCAGCATCTGCCGTGCTCGACGGCATCGCGCTCGTCCTCGTCAACGGAGGCGACGGCGCAGAGTACCAACGCGTCGATCTCACGGGCTCGCTCGCGGCCGGGGCGCACCTTGTGCTCTCGGTCGAGGCACAGAACGGCGCCCCTGACGGCGTCGCATTGATCGCCGTCGCAAGCGGGGCGCTGCTCGACGCTCTCTCGTACGAAGGAGAGATCACCGCGGCGGTGATCGGCGGGCAGACGTACAGCCTCGTCGAGGGCACGGCACTCGCCGCCACCGTGGCGGACTCGAACACCGCGGCTGGTTCGCTGTCCCGCATCCCGGACGGGAGCGACACAAACAACGCGTCCTCCGACTGGGTGTTTACAACGACTGCGACTCCGGGAGCGGCGAACGTGGCCTCCTCGTAGCCGTCAGCGCTACGAGCTTCCCGCGCCCGGCCGCCCCCGCCGGGCGCGGGAACGCTCGCGGCGGGCCAGTCGTTCCTCGAGCTCGGCGAGCTCGCGCTGGAGCTCGCGGTAGCTCTCCCACCTCGCCGGCTCGAGACGTCCGTCTTCGAGCGCCGCCTTCACCTCGCATCCCGGCTCGCCGTTATGACGGCAGTCCGAGAAGCGGCACTGCCTCGCGAGCTCGACGATGTCCTCGAAGGCCTCGTCCAGCCCCTCGTCGGCGAGCCAGAGATGGAGCTCCCGCATGCCTGGGTTGTCCACGAGAAGCCCGCCCTCCGGGAGGATGATGAGCTGTCGATGCGTCGTCGTATGGCGACCCGAGCCGTCGTCGCGCAAGGAGCCCGTCGTCAGAAGCTTCTCGCCGGCGAGTGTGTTGACGAGCGTGGACTTGCCGACCCCCGAGGGGCCTAGAAGGGCGGCTGTGATCCCGGGAGCGAGATACGAGCGGACTGCGTCGAGACCGTGCCCGCTGCGAGACGACAGAGCGTGGACGGCGATGTCGCCGATTCCAACGACCTCCGCCACGAGGGCGTCTGGGTCGGGCGCGAGGTCGGACTTCGTGAGGAGGATCACCGGCCGGGCTCCGCTCTCCCACGCGAGCGTGAGGTAGCGCTCGAGCAAGCGCAGGTTCAGGTCGTCGGCGAGTGAGGCGACGACGAAGACGACGTCGACGTTCGCGGCCACGACCTGCTCGCGCGTCGACTCCGAGCCCGGATCGTGCGCGGCGCGCCGCGAGAACTTGGTGCGTCGCGGCAAGACGGCGCGTATCGCCGGGGCACCGTGCTCGCTCCGGTCGAGTGCGACCCAGTCTCCGACCGCAGGGAGATCGGCCAGAGACTCCGCGTTGTGCCTCGCGCGCCCCGGGAGCCGGGCGCGTGTTTCTCCTTCGTCAGTGAGGACGTCCCAGGCGCCTCGGTGCTGGATTGACACGCGGCCGGGCACCAGTCCCGCCGCGCGGTGCGGCTCGAACGCGGTGCGCCAGTCGTCATCCCAGCCGAGGGTCGCGAGGTCGGTCACGCACTCAATTGTCCAGGATGGTGATAGCGGTGACGATCCTCGACTCTCGCTTGACGTCTCTTGAGCTGGAGTAGAGCAGCCGCGCTCTGTCCGCCGGGAGAGAGAGGCCCTGACTCCGATCGCGCGAACATCCCTGAGGGTGTCCCCGCTTCGCGGCTGTGGCGCTGCTCTTCCAGCTCGGGCGCTCCTTACTCCTGGAGCGCGTGGTCGAGTGCCGATTCGAGATCGGGGTAGTCGAACACGAAGCCCGCGTCCAACAACCTCGCGGGAAGGACGCGCTGGCTCTCGAGGAGCACGTGCTCGCCCATCTCCCCGAACGCGGCTTTCACGGCAAATGTGGGCAGAGGGAACACCGTGGGACGGTGGAGCGCGCCGCCGAGCGCCTTCACGAACTGCACATTCACGGCCGGGTTCGGTGCGGCGAGGTTGACGGGCCCGTCGAGGTCGGTCTCGAGCGCGAAGCGATACGCGGCCACGAGATCGTCCAGAGACACCCAGCTCCACCACTGCTTGCCACTGCCAACTCTCCCGCCGACCCCGAGCTTGAAGGGCGTGAGCAGCCGCTCGAGCGCGCCCCCGTCGCGGGAGAGGGCGATGCCCTGGCGGAAGTTGACGACCCGAATCCCGGCCGCGCGGGCAGGTTCTGCCGCCGCTTCCCACGCTGCTCCCACGTCTGCGAGGAACCCGGAGCCGATCGTCGACTCCTCGGTCAGTATCTCGTCGTCGCGGTCTCCGTAGATCCCGACTCCACCTGCGCATACGAGCACCGAAGGCCGCGGCTCGAGCTCGGCGATCGTGCGCGCGAGGAGACTTGTGCTCGAGACGCGAGACTCGAGAATCTCGGCTTTGCGTTGCTCTGTCCAGCGGCGCCCGATTGTCGCACCACTCAGGTTCACCACTGCGTCCACTCCTTGCAGACCGTCGACGTCGATCGAGCCGTCCTCAGGATTCCACGCGATCTCGTTCGAGCCTTCGGGCTTCCGCCGGACGAGCCGGATCACCTCGTGTCCCGACCCTTCGAGAGCGGGGAGGAGGGCGGAGCCGATCAGGCCGGACGCACCGCTGACCGCGACCTTCATGCTCTGATTGTGTCAGCAGCGGGCTGGTACGTTCGGATGGTGACACCGGAGGCCCGCCCCGCACCCCGCGTGCGCGACGGTGTCCGCGCGGCGATTCCGCTGGCTCCAGGCCCTTTCGTCTTCGGTCTGTCGTTCGGCGTCCTCGCCGAGGCTGCGGGCGTGGGTGCCGTTGCGGCAGTGGTGATGTCTGCGACGACGTTTGCCGGGGCCGCTCAGTTCGCGGCCGTCTCCGTCCTCGACGCTGGTGGGACTGCGCTGGCGGCCATCATGGCTGCCGTTTTCCTCAACGCGCGCTACGCGGCGATCAGCGTTAGCGTGGCGTCGATCTTTCCCGGCGGCAGGTTCCGCCGGCTGGCGGAGTCTCAGCTGATCGTCGACGAGTCGTGGGCACTGTCCGGCCGGAGCGGTCGCTTCGAGTGGCCGATCCTCGTCGGCGCGGGCCTGCTTCTGTACGTGCTCTGGGTCGGGTCGACGGCGCTCGGCACGGTCGTGGGCGGTGCGCTCGAGGATCCGAACGCGCTCGGGCTCGACGCCGCCTTCGCGGTCCTCTTTCTTGCCCTCGCCGTCCCGTACTTGCGTGGCCGAAGAGCGCTTCAGGCTGCGGCGCTCGCCGCCGTCATCACGCTTGCCCTTACGCCGATCGCACCCGGCGGTGTGCCGATCGTCGCGGCCGCTGCGGCCTGTCTGCTGGGCCTTCGTCGATGACGGAGGTCTGGATCCTCGTCGCTGTCGTCGGTGTCACAACGGTGCTCTTCAAGGCCGCCGGACCCGTGTTTCTCGGCGGGCGGGCTCTACCGGCGCGGGTTCAGTCCGTCGTCGACCTGCTCGCCCCGGTGATGCTGACGGCGCTCGTCGTCACGCAGACCGTCGGCGGCGACGGCGAGCTGACCTTCGACGCGCGGATTCCAGGTGTCGCCGCCGGCGCTGTAGCCGTCTGGAAGCGCGTTCCGATGGTGCCGGCGATGGTGATCGCCGCGGTCGTGACCGCGCTCGCGCGCCACCTTGCGTAGTTACCGCAGCGGGCCGGTCTGGCGGTGCTGAGCGTTTCCGCGCCAGAAGACGGCGGCGGCCGCGACAGCCTCGGCGACAAGGCTGAGGACGGCGACGAGGAGAAGCCAGAGACGAAAATGCCGCATGCGAGGAAACATCGGACGGAGGCGGGTTACCCTTTAGAGCGGCTCTTTTAACGGGCGCCAGGGCACGGGAGACGCAAGAGTACGAACCGATTCGTACACAAATCTGCACCAACAGTCGTGCGAGTGTCCGTTTTAGCCAAGTCCCTGTGCCTGGCACCGGAGGTGTTACGAATTCGTGCCACTCGATCCACAGGCGCTCAGGCGGGCGGCCGAAAGACCGCGAACGGGTCGGTGACCTCGAGCCGTCGTGTCCGGAAGCGGAAGACCTCCGCCGGCCGTCCACCGGCAGGCCCGTGTGTCCGCCGCTCTCCCGTCGTCTCGATCGCCCCTCGCCGAAACAGCACGCGCTTCAGGTTCGTCGCGGAGACGTCGTACCCGAGCGCGGCCGCGTAGATGTCGCGCAGCTCAGCGAGCGTGAACGTCTCGGGCGCAAGCGCGAAGCCGATGTTGGAGTAGGAGAGCTTCCCACGGATTCGTTCTCGTCCCGAGAGCACGATCGAGCCGTGGTCGAACGCAGTCGCCGGGAGCGCATCGACGGAGTGCCAGCTCGTGTCTGCGGGCACGCGGGGGTCGACACCGAGCGGGACGAGACCCAGGTACGCAGTCGCGAGCTCCCAGTGGCTTGGATGCCGTCCAGGATCGCTCGAGGTGCCGAGCTGCTCGAGGTGGGCAACCCCGCGCACGTCGACCTTGGCCGCGAGGTGGCGCAGGATCGACTGCTCGAGAGTCTCGCCTGAGCCGAGGGCCCCGCCCGGCAGCGACCACGCACCGCGGAACGGATCCCGAGCGCGCTCCCAGAGGAGTACCTGTAGCTCCTCATCGCGCACCTGGAACACGACGGCGAGCGCGACATGCGCGGGGAGATGGAGTGTGCTGGTAAACTCGCCCATGAGGTTATTGACTCAGAGGCGAAAACTACCATGAGCCAGCAGCGAGAGACACTACGAGAGGACGACGCCGACCTTCTCGTCGTCGGAGGCGGAGTCGCGGGCCTCTTCGCCGCCCTCTGCGCCGCGGCCGAAGGCCGGGTGCTCGTTCTCGCGAAAGGCCCGCTGCTCGCGTCGACGAGCTCGCTTGCCCAGGGCGGCATCGCAGCCGCCGTCGGCGAGGACGACTCCGCGATGCTCCACGCGGAGGACACGGTGCACACCGGCCGGGGCCTCTCCCGCCCGAGCGCCGTCGCGGCTCTCACGGGCGAAGCGCCGGCCAGGATTCGCGACCTCGTCGAGCTGGGAGTCGAGTTCGACGACGACCTCGGGCTCGAGGGAGGGCACAGCCGCAGGCGCGTCGTGCACGCGGGGGGCGCCGCAACCGGAGACCGCGTGGCGAGAGTGCTCGCAGAGCGCGTGCTCGCCCATCCGAGGATCCGCGTGGTCGAGGGGGAGCGGATGCAGGAGCTCTCTCGTGCCGGCGATCGCTGCGTGGGGGCCGTTACCGATCGACGTGAGGTTCGCGCCCGCGCGACGCTTCTCGCCACAGGGGGCGCAGCCGCCCTCTGGCGGCGGACGACGAACCCGCCCGGTGCCGTGGGCGACGGGATCGCGGCCGCGTATCGCGCCGGAGCTGCAGTCGCGGACCTCGAGTTCGTGCAGTTCCACCCGACGACGCTCGTCGACTCGTCGCTTCTGCTCTCGGAAGCATTGCGCGGTGAGGGCGCCGTGCTCCTCGACGAGCACGGCGAGCGCTTCACCGACGAGCTGGCGCCGCGAGATGTCGTCGCGCGCGAGATCGCTGCCCGAGGCACGGCGTTGCTCGACCTGCGAGACATCGACCGCGGTCGCTTCCCGGGGCTCATGGGAAGCTTGGTCGAAGAGGGATACGACCCGGCCGAGACGCCGATCCCGGTCGCTCCCGCCGCTCACTACACCGTCGGCGGAATCCTCACCGACCTCGACGGACGCAGCGAGCTTCCGGGTCTTTACGCGGCCGGCGAGTGCGCAGCCACGGGTGTCCACGGAGCGAACCGACTGGCGTCGAACTCGTTGCTCGAGTGCCTCGTCTTCGGGCGTCGCGCAGCACTCGCGGCCCTCACCGAACCTGTCCGTTCGGGACGTGTCCTGCGCTCCGAGCGCGAGCCATGTCCAGGGTCTGACCCTGGACATGGCCGCGAGGGACACGTCAGCGAGGGGATGCGGGAAGCGCTCTGGCGGGACTGCGGACTGATCCGGGACTCCGCCGGGCTCGAGCGGTTGCGGGCCTCGTCGCACCTTCTGACGCGACTCGTCGCCGAGAGCGCTCTCGTCCGCGAGGAGAGCCGCGGCTCCCATTTCCGGGCCGACTTCCCTGTGGAAAACCCGTCATTGAAGCGTCATGTCGTGCTTCGCCTTGGTCACGAGCCCGCGCTGGAGACATGGCGATGACGGACATGACTGCACCTGCACTGGCCAACGCGCAGACGCCAAGTAACAGACTGTTACTTGACCGGGCGCTCGAGCGCGTCGTGCAGGCGGCGCTCGCCGAGGACGTGGGAGAGGGCGACGTCACGACCGAGGCGACCGTGGACGCGGACGCGATCGGTAGCGCGCAGCTTCTGGTGAAGGAGCCGGGTGTCGTGTGCGGGCTCGCGGCGGCCGAGGCCGTCTTCCGGGCGCTCGACCCCGACCTTCGCTTCGAGGCCATGGTCGAGGAGGGAACGGTGGTCGAGCACTCCGCCGCGGTCGCCCGCGTTGACGGGCCCGAGCGCGCGATCCTCACTGGTGAGCGTACGGCGCTGAACTTCCTCGGTCGCCTGTCCGGAATTGCCACGCTCACGCGGCGCTACGTCGACGCGGTCGCAGGCACCGGAGTCGCGATCATCGACACGCGCAAGACGACACCGGGCCTCCGGTTGCTCGAGAAGCACGCAGTCGCCTGCGGCGGTGGGCAGAACCACCGCTTCGGCCTCGACGACGGCGTGCTCGTGAAGGACAACCACCTTCGCGCCGACAGTTCGGTGCGCGTCGCGGTCGAGCGCCTTCGCGCGGCGACCGACCTCCCGATCGAGGTCGAGTGCGACACGCTCGCGCAGGTCTCCGAGGCGCTGGCTGCGGCTGTCGACGCGATCCTCCTCGACAACATGACCCCGGGTGAGCTGCGCGCCGCAGTCGCTCTCGCGAAGGGCCGTGCGCGGCTCGAAGCCTCTGGAGGAATCACCCTCGAGAACGTCCGCGCCGTGGCGGAGACAGGGGTCGACGAGATCTCGATCGGCGCGCTTACCCACTCAGCCCGTTCCCTCGACGTCTCACTGGAGCTCACATGACGACACTCGAACTCACGACGATGCAGGAGGAGATCCGCGAGCTCGCGCGCGAGCGCGACGCGGTGATCCTGGCCCACAACTACCAGGTGCCCGAGGTGCAGGATGTGGCCGACTACGTCGGCGACTCGCTCGGGCTCTCGCACGAGGCGGCGCGAACTGACGCGGACGCGATCGCGTTCTGCGGCGTCCACTTCATGGCGGAGACGGCCGCGATCCTCTGCCCCGAGAAGACTGTCCTTATCCCCGACCTCGACGCAGGCTGCTCGCTCGCCGCCTCGATAACAGCCGACCAGCTCCGCACTTGGAAGGCGGAGAACCCCGGCGCGGTCGTCGTGTCATACGTGAACACGACGGCCGAGGTGAAGGCCGAGAGCGACTACTGCTGCACCTCCGGGAACGCGAAGGCGATCATCGAGTCGATCCCCGAGGACACCGAGATCCTGTTCCTGCCGGACATGTACCTCGGACTCTGGCTCGAGAAAGTGACCGGACGCACGCTGCGGATCTGGATGGGCGAGTGCCACGTGCATGCCGGCATTCGCCCCGCAGACATCGAGCGCTGGCAGGACGAGGCGCCCGACGCGGAGCTCCTCGTCCACCCCGAGTGCGGCTGCGCGAGCCAGTGCATGGCCTTCGGCAACGGGCGCACGCACATCCTCTCGACGGAGGGGATGATCCGTTTCGCGAAGCAGTCGCCGAAGAATCGCTTCCTCGTCGCGACCGAGACCGGGATCATCCATCGCCTGAACAAGGAAGCGCCCGAGAAGCGATTCGAGGCGGTCTCGGAGAAGGCGATCTGCCGCTACATGAAGATGATCACGCTCGAGAAGCTCCGCGACTCGCT
>JBBDMN010000168.1:0-4940 GCA_040878305.1 Gaiellaceae bacterium | reverse complement strand
CTCGGCAAGGACTCGTACCCGTTCCGCGCGCCCGGTGAGCGGCGCGTGACCGTCAAGATCTCTCCGACGAGGATCGAGAGCCGCGGTCTCGATTAAGCGACACGCACCGAGTGCACCGGCGGGAGCTTCGACGCCGCCGTAAACCACGTCGCTCCCGCATCACTCGAACCGAAGACGTCGCCCGAGGTCGCGCCGAAGTAGAGGCCCATCGTCTCGCCCGAACCCTCGTGGCCGAAAGCCTGGCGGAGGATCGTCAGGTATGCGTCCTCGGCAGGAAGGCCATCTCCCCGAGCAGCCCAGCTCGTGCCGGCATCTCGCGTCTCGTACACACGCACGCGACCATCCGGGGTCACGCGATCAAGGTCGGCCACGAGCGGGATCACGTACGCACTGTCCGGGTCATCGGGGTCGATCACGAGCGGGAAGCCGAAGTCCGACGGGAGGCCGGTGTCGGTGCCGATGTCGATCCAGCTTTCGCCCGCGTCGTCCGAGCGGTACACCCCGCCGTGAAACTGCATGAAGATCCGCTCTGGCTGCGATGGCGCGCGGTGCATGTTGTGGACGCAAAGCGCGAACGTGTCCTCGCGCGCCTCCTCGGGGATGTAGCGAGGGACGAGACCTTTGTTCCCGTGGCGCCAGGTCTGGCCGCCGTCGTCCGAGAGCCAGACGCCGACCGCAGAGATGGCGAGTGCGAGACGGGACGGATCACCCGGCCATGTTGCGATGGAGTGCAGGCACATGCCGCCGGCGCCCGGTCCCCACTCGGGCCGGGTTGGCTGCTCCCAGAACCCCTTGTTCAACTCCCACGTCATCCCGCCGTCGCGACTCTCGAAGAGCACCCCCGGATCGCCGCCTGCGTAGAGAAGCCCGTCTTTCTCGCCGGGGACGACGCTCCAGAGGCGGATGAGCGCCTTATCGTCGCCTTCGGGGAGCACGACACCGTCAGCCTGCTGCCACTCCCCCGCGGGGTCGTCCGTCACGAAGATCTTCGGCCCATAGAACGCAGAGGTCACGCATGCGAAATAGCGCCCGCTCCGCTGGTCGCGCATCGCGAACTCGACGGGCTCGCCTGCGAAGGCGCGAGCGCTGATCTCGAACGATCCTCGGTTCTCACCCTGGAGCGCGAACAGGCCCTTCTTGGTTCCGACAAGAAGCTCGGTCATCTCTAGGTCAACCTCCGCTGATCGAGGGGAGTACGTGGATGCAGTCGTCGGGGGTGAGCGCGGTGTCTTCGCGCCCGCGCTCGCCGTTGACGAAGACGTTGACGTGCTGCCGGATGGTCGTGCGCTCGTCGAGGATCCAGCCGGCGATCGGGGGGTGCTCTTGTTCGAGGGCGCGCAGGACATCGCGGACAGTCGAGCCCTCCAGACGGAGTTCTCTCTTGCCGCCCGCCAGCTCTGAGAGCGGCGCGCGTAATCTCACGACGGCCATGGTTCGATCCTAGTCACGGTTGTACGACGAAGGGGTAGCGAGGAAATCGACAAGCTGGTGAATGTCACCCGCTCCTACGGCGCGAGCTCGAGGATGCCGTGCGGCGAGCCGTACTCTTCGAGCTTCGCAAGGAAGGGCTGGGCGGGGAAGGCCTCGGGACCGAGGACGCCGACGCCCTTCCAGCTTCCTTCCGCGAGCAAGTCGAGGGCGACCACCGGGTTCAGCGCCGTCTGCCAGACAACGGCCTGAGAGCCATACTCGCGCATCGACCACTCGTTGTCGACGACGTGGTAGAGGTAGGTCTTCCGCGGCGCGCCGTCCTTTCCAAGCCCGGTCACGAGCGTCCCGGCGCAGGTCTTCCCGACCATGCGGTCACCGAGTGTCGCCGGGTCGGGGAGCGCCGCCGCGACGACGTCTCGCGGCGCGACCTCGACGCCTTTGACCGCGATCCTCTCCTTCGAGTCGAGGCCGAGCTTGTGGAGTTCGTCAGCACCTCGATGAACTCGTCTCCGAGCCCGTATTTGAAGGTCACCCGCTTGCAGTCGACGAAGCGCGGGACGAGTAGCACCTCCTCGTGCTCGACGTTGACGCACTCGACGGGACCGATCCCCTCCGGGAAGCCGAACACCTCTGGCTCGGAGAAGGGCTCGGTCGTGAACCAGCCGCGGTGGCGCTCCCAGAGCACGGGCGGGTTCAGGCACTCCTCGATCGTGGTCCAGATGGAGAAGGTCGGCGCGAACTCGTACCCGTCGACGACAAGATTCGATCCGTCGCGGACTCCGACCTCGTCGATCTCCGAGAAGAGCTCGTCGGCAGCGTGACGCGCGAAGACGTCCGCCGCCTCGGGCTCTACGCCGATCCCGACGAGTGCGAGCAGTTCCGCCTCTTCCCACTTCGACGACTGCTCGAACTGCTCGTCGCCCAGCTTCACGCGCGTCTCCTCGTGCGGCCGTTCCGGATGCGGCTGCGAGAGCGACAGAGCCATGTCGAGGTAGGTCACCCGCGCCTCCAGGCAGGCCTCGAAGATCGGCATGTTGAAGACCGGGTCGACTGCGTTCAGCACGGCGTCCGCGCTCGTGTCTCGAATCAGCCGCCCGACGTCGTCGCGGCTCGACGCGTCGATCCGGTGCGCGGTGAAGCGGCCATCGTCAAGGCCCGCAACGACCGACTCAGGCCGGGCAGACTCGTTGTCGGCGAGCGCGCAGTGCTCGAAGAACGAGCGGCGGCGCGCGATTCCGGCGAACGCGGAGCCGACGCCCCCGGTTCCGACGACGAGGATCCTCACCGCAGCGCCGTTGTACCTGAGCAGCGTTTCGGAGGCCGTGCGAACCGCACAGCCCACGCGGTACGCTCACCGCGTTTTCCCGGAACTGGAGGTCGACTGTGAGCGTGTCGGTAACCCAGCACAAGCAGTTCATCGGCGGCGAGTGGGTCGAGTCGTCGAGTGGCGAGACGATGGAAGTCCTCAATCCGGCGACAGGCGAGACGATCGCCGAGGTGCCGCGCGGGACGGTCGAGGACGTCGAGCGCGCCGTCGAGGCAGCGCAGAAGGCGTGGTCCGAGTGGCAGTTCAAGACGCCCAAGGACCGCATGGAGCTCCTGCTCAAGCTCGCGGACGCGATCGACGAGAACGCCGACGAGCTTTCCCGGCTCGAGTCGCAGAACGTCGGCAAGCCGATGGCGATCGCGGTCGACGAGATGCCGTTCTCCGCCGACAACCTCCGCTTCTTCGCAGGCGCCGCGCGCAACCTCGAGGGCAAGGCGGCGGGCGAGTACGTCGAGGGCTACACCTCCATCGTGCGGCGCGAGCCGCTCGGCATCGTCGCCGGGATCACGCCCTGGAACTACCCGCTGATGATGGCGGTCTGGAAGATCGGGCCCGCGCTCGCCGCAGGGAACGTGCAGATCATCAAACCCGCCGAGCAGACGCCCCTGACGATGCTTCGACTCGTCGAGCTGGCGCAGGAATTTCTGCCGCCGGGCGTCCTCCAGGTCGTGACGGGCGACGGCATCCCCGTCGGCGACGCGCTCGTCAAGCATCCGGCGATCCGCCTTATCTCGCTGACGGGGGATATCGCGACGGGGAAGATCATCGCGGCGAACGCGGCGCAGACGCTCAAGCGCGTGCATCTCGAGCTCGGCGGCAAGGCGCCGATGGTCGTCCTCGACGACGCGGACCCGGCGACCGTCGCGGAGGCCGTGAAGATCGGCGGCTACTGGAACTCGGGCCAGGACTGCACCGCGTCCTCGCGGATTCTCGTCAGCAAGAAGATCTACGACGACGTCCTGTCCGAGTCGGTCAAGGCGGTCGAGGCCATGAAGGTCGCGGACCCGGCCGAGGGGGACGACGTCGATATGGGCCCGCTCATCTCGCAGGAGCAGCAAGAGCGCGTGCTCGGGTTCCTCGAGCGCGCGACGGACGCGAAGGCGACCATCGTCACCGGCGGGGGCACGGTCGGCGAGCGCGGGTTCTTCGTAAAGCCGGCGATCGTGACCGACGTTGGGCAGGACGCCGAGATCGTCCAGAACGAGGTCTTCGGCCCGGTCGTCACCGTGCAGCCGTTCTCGTCCGACGACAAGGCGATCGAGATGGCGAACGGCGTCCGCTACGGGCTCGCAGCCTCGGTGTTCAGCGAGAACGTCGGCCGCGCGCTGAAGATCGCCGCCCGGCTCGACTTCGGAACGGTCTGGGTGAACGAGCATCTCTTCCCGCTCACCTCGGAGATGCCGCACGGCGGCTTCAAGGAGTCGGGGTACGGGAAGGACATGTCCATCTACTCGATGGAGGAGTACACCCGGATCAAGCACGTCGCCGTGAAGCTGGCGGGGTGATGACGCAACGCGAAACTGAGACGGTGTCAGGCTTAGGCCTGACACCGTCTCAGACACCGGACGTCCGTCTGGAGGGAGTCGTGAAGCGGTTCGATGGCGTTCCCGCGGTCGACGGCATCTCGCTCGAGGTGCCGCACGGCTCGTTCTTCGCGCTGCTCGGGCCATCGGGTTGCGGCAAGACGACGACGCTCCGGATGATCGGCGGCTTCGACGAGCCGACAGAAGGTCGGATCTTTCTCGGCGACCAGGACGTCGTGGGGCTACCTCCGTACAAGCGCGACGTCAACACGGTCTTCCAGAGCTACGCGCTCTTCCCGCACATGTCGGTAGAGGACAACGTCGCGTTCGGGCTCGAGCGCAAGGGTGTACCGAAAGGAGAGCTCAAGGGCCGTGTGGCGGAGATGCTCGAGCTCGTCGGCCTCTCGGGATTCGGGAAACGGAAGCCGAAGCAGCTTTCGGGAGGCCAGCAGCAGCGCGTCGCTCTTGGCCGCGCCCTCGTCAATCAACCGCGCGTCCTGCTGCTCGACGAGCCGCTCGGTGCGCTCGACCTGAAGCTGCGCAAGCAGATGCAGCTCGAGCTCAAGCGCATCCAGCACGAGATCGGGATCACGTTCGTCCACGTCACGCACGACCAGGAGGAGGCGATGACGATGGCCGACACGATCGCCGTCATGAAC
>JBBDMN010000167.1:0-3711 GCA_040878305.1 Gaiellaceae bacterium | reverse complement strand
TGCGCCCCATGCGCGTGCGCGTGGCCTTTCCCGCGCGCGATCAGCGCGCGGTTGACGAGGAACGTCGGCCCCCAGGCGACGGCGAGCGCGATCGCCAGCGGCCCCCAGAAGAGGGCGTCGCCGAGGCCCGCGTCCATCGCACCCGGCCAGAGGAGGAGGATCGCGTTGTCGACGATCTCCATGGTCGTGATCGAGAGCGTGTCGGCGGCAAGCGCGATTCCGACCGCCACACCGAAAGCGGTCGCCGCGCGAAGCAGCGGGATCAACGTCAGCAGGTAGCCGAAGAAGAACGCGAGCACGATCGCGAGCGCGATCGAGGCCGCGTCACCCCAGCCCCACCAGGTCGCGAGCACAAGGCCGAGCACCTCGCCGATTCCGCAGCCCGTCAAGCAGTGGTTCGTGGCCTGGAAGGCGAGCCGGTTGACGCTCACAGCGGCAGCGTAGAGACTGCGCCCCCACGATGATCGACGAGGGTCTCGCAGAGCTGCATACACACCTCGGAGGCTCGGTCGCCTCCGACATCCTCTGGAGCCTCGCCCACGAGCAGGGGATCGCGCTGCCCGTCAAGGACTTCTGGGAGTTCGACGCTCTCGTCACGGTCTCGGACACACGCGGGGTCGAGAACCTCGACGAGCTGGACAAGATCTACCACTGGACGGAGCTGATCCAGTCCTCGCCGATCGCGGTCGAGCGCTCGGTGCACGCGGCGATCGGCGGCGCCTACCGCTCGCAGCACATCACGACGCTCGAGCTGCGCTTCAACCCGATGAAGCGAAACCGCGGCGGCGAGCGCGACCTCGACCACATCATCCTCGCCGCGATCCGCGGTCTCGACCTCGCGAGCCTCGAGTACCCCCAGGTGCGGGCGGGGTTGATCCTGATGATGGATCGCACCTTCGAGCGCAGGCTGAACGAGATCATCGTCGAGAAGGCGATCCGCTGGTCCGGGCGAGGCGTCGTCGGCGTCGACATCGCGGGGCCGCGCCCCGGCGGCGAGCGATACGACTACACACAGATTGCGCCGATGGTCGAGACCGCGCGCGAGGCGGGGCTCGGCGTGACGATCCACGTGGGCGAGGAGGGTGGCGACATGGGCCGTGAGGAAACCGCGGAAGTCGTCGAGCATCTCAGGCCCGACCGGATCGGGCACGGGATCCTCGCCGCGGGCGATCCTGAGCTCATGGGTGCTCTCCGCGATCTCGGCATCGTGCTCGAGATCTGCCCCACCTCGAATCTCCTGACGAAGGCGCTCCCGGACGAGGACGCGGTGCGGGAAACAATTCGGCGATTCGTCGAGCATGGGGTCGTCTTCACGATCGCCACGGACGGCCCGGAGATGATGCGCACCCACTTGCGCGACGAGTTCGAGCTCCTGCTCCGCATCGGAGCGCTCGACGAGGACGAGCTCCGCGAGGCCAATGCGCGCGGCCATGCAGCAGCCTTCCGCCGCCCCGCCTGACGGTCTGAAGCCAAGTTACAAGTTGTAACTTGCGACGGATTTTCGAGTCATAGCCACGGATCTGGCCGCGAAAGCGTCAAGTTACAACGTGTAACTTGGGAGGTCTGGCGGCTACTGAGGCGATCGTTGCGGCGCCGCCGTCACCGCGCCTGCGAGCTCGCGGAGAAGCGCACGCACCTCTCCTGGCCCGACGACGTGGATGTGGTCTCGCGGCCCGCCCTTCGAGCGCGTGCTCGGCACGAGGCCGCCGACGTGGCCCGCGACCGATCCGGAAGGCAGAGCGTCCAGGAGATCGTGGTCGGTCCGATCGTCGCCGAGACCGATGACGAACCGCCACGGCTCCTTGCCGTCGGGGAAGACGCTCCGGACGTACATGCCCTTGTCCACCCCGCGCGCCCGCACCTCGATCACCCGATGCCCCCTGAGGACCTCCGCCGGTGCCGAGGCGAGGTGCTGCCCGAGATCGTTCAGGAGCTCGTGCGCCCTCCACGACCCGTACTCGGGCTCCGCCTCGCGGTAGTGCCAGGCGACGCTGCACGCCTTCCGCTCCACGTGCGCGCCGGGGACGTCTGCGGCAACGCGGCGGAGCAACCGCTCGATCGGCCGCATCCAGCTCAGGTCGAGCTCGACGAGGGTGTGCCACTCGCCTCCCGGCGCGCGGGCGAGGTAGCCGTGCTCCGCGCACAGGTGGATGGGGAGCTGCCCGAACCACTGCTCGAGAGTCGTGCGACGACGGCCGCTGACGATGTGCACGTCTGTCGCGGGGAGGGCGGCGAGTTGCCTGAGCAGCGCGCGGATCTCTCGGGTCGGGATCGCGAGATCCGGGTGCGGCTCGAGCTCGCGGAGCGTGCCGTCGTAGTCGAGCACGATCGTGCGGGCTCGCGCACGGGCGAACCGTCGCTGAAGCCGCTCGCTCGCCTCAGCGTCCAGGGTCGGTGGGGGCTTGCGTCGGCGATCGCGGCGGGAGTAGCGCCCGAGCCGCGTCAGGAAGCCGTCGGCCCACTTGCGGCAGTCGAGCGCGTCGACCCGCTTCGCCATCGTCTCCAACCTGCGGCGGCGCTCGGACAGATCGAGCTCGAGAGCCGTCCCGAGCCGCTCAACGACGCCGTCCACGTTCCAGGGGTTCACGAGGAGAGCACCCGGCAACACCTGGGCCGACCCCGCGAGCTCCGAGAGGAGCAGCGAGCCTCGCCATCGCCCCGGAAGCCCCGGCTCCGACTGGCAGAGCACGAACTCGTGCGCGACCAGGTTCATGCCGTCGCGGAGGGGAGTGACCATCATCACGTTGGCCCGCCGGTAGAGGGCGACGAGGCCCGGCTTCGAGATGCTGCGGTGGAGGTACTCGACTGGAGTCACCCCCGGCTGCCCGAAACGTCCGTTGATGCGGGCGATCAGGAGCTCGATCTCGTCCCGCTGCTGGCGGTACTCGGGGCTCTCGAGCCGGGAAGGGACAAGCACCTGCAGCATGGTGATCGTCCGTGCCCGCGCCGGATCCTGCTCGAGCAGCCGCTCGAACGCGAGGAGCTTCTGCTGGATCCCCTTCGTGTAGTCGAGCCGCTCTACACCCAGCACGAGCTTGCGACCGGCGTACTGCTCCTCGAGCTGGTCGAGAAGCTGCGCCGTCTCCGGATCCTCGAGGACCTCGCGAAAGCCCGCGGTGTCGATCCCGATCGGATCGACGCCGATCCCGACCCGACGACCGCCGATCTCGATCGCGTCGGGCTCCGAGTCGATCCCGAGGATGCGAAGACACGACGAGCGGAAATGTCGCGCGTAGTCCCCGACCTGGAAGCTCACGTAATCGGCGCCGAGCAGGCCGCGCAGCACCTCCTCGCGCGCGGGCAGCAGGCGGTACACCTCCGACGACGGGAACGGCGTGTGGAGGAAGAAGCCGATCGAGAGGCCGGGGGCGCGCCGCCGCAGCATCGCCGGCACGAGCATCAGATGGAAGTCGTGCACCCACACGCGGGAGTCGGGGCCCGAGTGCTCGAGGATCGCGTCCGCAAAGCGCTCGTTGACGTGGACGTAGCGTTGCCAGGCTTCAGGTGTGAGCCGGAGCCGGTCGCCGAAGTAGTGGAGGAGCGGCCAGAGGGTGTCGTTGCAGACACGGCCGTAGAAGTCCTCCTCCTCGTCCGCGGAGAGGAAGATCGGGACGAGGTTGTCCTCCGCGAGCCGCTCCGTCGCTTCTGGCTGGAGCGACTCGGGAACGACCGTTCCCGGCCAGCCGATCCAGACCGCGTCGCCCCGCACCG
>JBBDMN010000166.1:0-3744 GCA_040878305.1 Gaiellaceae bacterium | reverse complement strand
GCCGGCCGGGAGCGATCAGCGGCCGGCGGCGTCAGGTGACGTCGACCGATTGCATCTCGCGAAGACCGGCGAGGCGACGCAGAGACTCGAGCTCGATCTGGCGAACACGCTCGCGCGTCAGTCCCAGTCGTTTGCCGATCTCCTCCAACGTCTGCGCCTCGGCCCCGCCGAGCCCGTAGCGCATCGAGACGACCTCGCGCTCGCGTTCAGGGAGCGCGGCGAGCGCGCTCCGAAGCGCTTGGCTGCGGAGATTGAGCTCGACTGCGTCCTCGGGGAGCGGCTCGTCGCCCGCGACGAAATCGCCGAACACGGCGTCGTCGCCGTCTCCGACGGGAGCATCGAGACTGGTCGACGCGCGAGCAGCCGCGCGTACCTCGAGCACCTGCTGAACAGTGAGCGACGCCTCGTCGGCGATCTCGTCGATGGTCGGCTCGCGCCCGAGCTGCGTCCAGAGCAGTCTGTCTGCGCGGTTGATCTTCTGGAGCCGCTCGACGATATGCACGGGCATCCGGATGGTCCGAGCCTTGTCGGCCAGCGCGCGCGCGACGGCCTGCCGGATCCACCAGGTCGCATACGTCGAGAATTTGAAACCTCGTCGCCAGTCGAACTTCTCGACCGCCCGGATCAGCCCGAGGGTTCCTTCCTGGATGAGATCCAGGAACGGGAGACCCTGGTTTCGGTAGTTCTTCGCGATCGACACCACGAGCCGGAGATTCGACTGGATCATCCGCTCCTTGGCGCCGAGATCGCCGCGCTCGATGCGCTTTGCGAGCTCGACTTCCTGTGCTGCAGTCAGGAGTTGATGACGACCGGCCTCGCGCAGGAAGAGCTGGAGCGCGTCGGTGGTTGTCTCGACGGGGGCCGTGATCGCAGCGACGACCTCGGACTGGGGAGGCTGCTCCACGATCTCGATCGACCGCTGGTCGAGCTCGCGAAGCAGCGCGTCGTGCTCGAGCTCGGTCAGCTCGTAGAGCTCGGCGACCTCCGCGAGGTCGGACGCGCGGATAGTGCCGACCTGCTCGGATTGCTCGAGCAGCTGACGGATGTCCTCCACGAGGAGGATGTGCTCGATGTCGATTTGGCTCAAAGCGGCGCGGGGACGATCGGTGTGTCTCGAGCACTCTCTCGCATTCCGGTATCCCGTGTCTAGGGTCTGCGGCCAAAAATCCCTCAGCCTGATTACTCACCGCTACGCAGCCAGAGGGTTACGACCTTGATACAGGACGTACGTAGACGCACCCGAAGAAAGAGCGTAGGCTCGGACTTAGTCGACGAGAGGAGGCTGGCATGTACGCACGTGTCGCTGCGTTCCAGAACCGCGACATGGGCCAGATCGACGGACTGATCACAACGATCCAGGACCGGATCAGGGCTGGAGAAGAGCTTCCAGGCGCGAAGCGATTCTTGATGCTGATCGATCGTGAGGCGGGCACGTCGCTCGGGATCACGTTCTTCGAGAACGAGGAAGCGATCCGAGCCGCCGAACCGACCTTCGAGCGGATGGGCGACGAGATCCCGGAGGGCGTCCGGGGACGGCGAACGTCCGTCGAGATCTACGAGGTGGCCATCGACGACATCGCCGACGGCGCCCGCGCCGCCCGAGTGAGCTCCCTCGAAGGGTCGCAGGGCGGGATCGACGACGGCATCGCCTTCATCAGGGAGCAGATCATCCCGGAGGCGGCTGACCTGACGGGCTGGCGAGGAATTCTCACCCTCGCCGATCGACAGACCGGACGAGCGAAGACCGTTACGTTCTGGGACGGCCCGGAGTCGCTTCGTGCGAGCGAGGCTCGCGCGGACGAGCTCCGTGCTCAGGCCGCAGACGCCATGGGAGACTCGATAGCCGGCGTCGATCGATACGAGGTCGCGCTGCACGAGACCCCGGTCACGGTCTGAGACGCTGTCGATGAAGCGAAGGGCGGCCGGCCGTGGGCCGCCCTTCGCTTCTAGGTCATCCTGATCGCCTGAGAGGGCGAGACGCATGACGCTGGCTGGGAATCAACCGGTGCCTCAACGCACAAGAATCAGTGTTATGTCAAGCTGGCCCGCGAACGGCGCTAGAACGTTGCCTCCCGCACCCCACTCAGAATGAGGAGTGCGATGATCGCGGCGGCGGCGAGTCGGTACCACACGAACACGTCGTAGGTGTGCCGGCGCACGTAGCCGAGGAGCCAATCGATCGCGAGGAGGCCGCTTCCGAGCGCCGCAAGCGTTCCGACGAGGAAAGGACCTTGCCAGCCGTTCGGGAGATCGCCGAGGAGAACGTCCCCCACTCCCTTGAGAACGACCGCTCCGAGCACGGTCGGAAGAAGCAGCAAGAACGAGAAGCGCGCCGCACCATCGCGGTCGAGGCCCATGAGACGCCCGGCGGTGATCGTGATCCCCGAGCGGGAGACGCCCGGCGCTAGCGCCAGGGCCTGGGCGAATCCCATCGCGACGGCATGTCGTAGCCCGAGATCTCCCATCGCCCGTTCCTGCGGGAAGCGGTCGGCCCAGAAGAGGAGAAGGGCGCCGGCGGCGAGGAGGATGGCAATCTGCCAGGGCTCGCCGAGGTGATCGGCGATCAGGTCTTCGCCGAGCAGTCCGGCGGCGCCTGCCGGAATGGTCGCTACGAGGACGAACCATGCGATGCGCTCATCGGGGGTCTGGATACGCCGACGCCCGACCGAGCCGACGAAGGCCCGCACGAGCCTGACGATGTCGCCCCAGAAGTACGCGGCGACGGCGACGAGGGTGCCGAGGTGGAGCGCAACGTCGAACGTCTGGTTGAAACGATCGTTCTCCTCGAGGTACGTCCACTCGGAAACCCACGGAACGAGGATCAGGTGCCCGGAGGACGAGATCGGAAGAAGCTCGGTCAGGCCCTGGACGAGGCCGAGGACGAGCGCTTGCCAGTTCGTCAGCGCGTCCGGATCGTCGGCCACGCCCACGATCGTGAGGACGAGGGCGAGCCCAAACGCCGCCCCCGCGACGCTATAGACCCGCGAGCGGCGCACGGCGTGATCCTACGTCGGGCGCTCGGTCGGGATCGTTCGGAGGAATTCGTCGCAAATTGCGTCAAAGCGGTGAAACCGGTACTTGACCCGGTCCGACGTGTCCCCTAGTCTCGTGCGTGCACCGAGCACGGAACGCGAGTAGGTCGAAGCGCAGCTCGAAGGCTCTACGCGGAAGCGGACGGTCAGCGGGCTGAGTGGACGAAAGCGTCACCGGCTCGGTGAATTCTTTGGTGGGGGGAAACGATGTTTCCCCCCACCGTCCCCCCTTCCTTTTCGTTCCGCACAGCACTGGCGCAGCTTGGCCTCCCGGCCGGCAGAGCCGGCCTCCGGCCTCATATCGACGTGCACAGATCAGTCGCTGGTTAGCGGCGGTTGGCGGATAGGATCGGCGGTGATGCACCTGCGCATGCCGAGTATCGACCAGGGCGTTCAGGCCGGGATCTGGGCCTTCGTGTTCTTCCTCGTCATGTGGCTGGGCGCGCTTGCGCTCGACTTCTCGGGCGGGATTTCGTTCATCCTTTCCCTGCTCGCGGCGGGAGCGATCTTTCTCCTCGTCCGAACTCGCGGCGGCGACTACCCCGGCCCACGCTGATTACTAGTAGTTACTAGCCGTTGCTGCGCAATGGGTGGTATCCGCTCTCGCGGACCACGGTCGCGCGACCGCCATGAACATGTGTGCTTAGCGGTTTAGCGTGGACTGTCTCCGAGTTCTCCCGACAACCGGGGGGCCGATAGAGCTTTGATCGTG
>JBBDMN010000165.1:0-3748 GCA_040878305.1 Gaiellaceae bacterium | reverse complement strand
GGCCGCCGGCGACGTGCCGAGAGCGAGGGCAAGTGACGATGCCGCGGTTGCGTTGTAGACGTTGTACAAGCCGGGGAGGGGAAGCTCGATCAGGATGTCGCCCTGGCGCGTCACGAGCCGAAACCGCGACCCGGTCAGGCCCTTGAGCTCGATGTCGCGCGCAGCGACGTCGAGTGGCGGCCGCGCATGGTCGCAAGCCGGGCAGCGGTAGTCGCCGAGGTGCCCCACATACGCCGCGGCGTAGACATACGGCGCGCCGCAACGGACGCAGTACTTCGAGTCGGCGGCATGCTGGAGGGTCGGGCGCGCATGTCGCGGATCGTCGAGACCGAACCGGAGCGCGCGCTCGCGACCGTCGGCCAGGTCGGCGACGACAGGATCGTCGGCGTTGACGACGAGAAGTGCCTGCTCAGGAAGGCTCCGAACCGCGTTACGCCACTTGTCGGCCAAGAGCTCGAGCTCTCCGTAGCGATCGAGCTGGTCGCGGAACAGGTTCGCGAGCGAGACCACCCGCGGGTCGGTGCGTCGGATCGCCTCGGGGAGCGCTGCTTCGTCCACCTCGAAGAGGCCCAGATCGGCGCGGCGCCCGGCGACGAGCGCCGACGCGATTCCGGACATGAGGTTTGCACCAGCACGGTTCCACGCGAGCCGATGCTCCGCTCCGAGGATTTGGGCGGCCATGGCTGTGGTCGTCGTCTTCCCGTTCGTGGCCGAGACGAGAGCGACACCAGCCGTGAGCCGCGACGCGAGAGCATCGACGGCATTGGGATCGACCTTCCAGAGGAGCTTTCCGGGAAGCGTGGTTCCGCCTCCGCGGCGAGCGGTCCGAGACACCGTTCCTACTGTCCGCGCGGCCAGCGCCTCTAGCTCGAGTCGAACGTTCATCGGCGGCGAGCGTAGCCGAGCCGGTTAGATATCAGGTCACTCTGAACAACTTGCAGATTGCACAAAACGCTCTAAGCTTATTGCAGGAATGCCACGGCCACGCGTTCCAAGGCAGACGAAGCTGCGCATCGACGAGGCGGAGCTCGCCGCGTTTCGTGCCGGCATGCGTCGTCGCTACACGGACGAGGAGATTCTCGAGGAGCTCCGCACTGCGGCCGACAGGCTGGGGCGGTCCCCGACCATGCGCGAGTTCGCGCAGGACGCCGAGGCGCGGGTACACCCACAGACGGTGATCGAGCACTTCGGGACGTGGAACGCCGCCAAGCGGGCGGCAGGCCTCTTCCCACGCCGCTTCCTGACCCGGGACGAGCTCCTCGAGCAGCTCCGCGGCCTGGGAGAGGAGCTCGGGCGGACGCCGTCTGCCAGCGATCTCACCGCGCGCCGCCGGTCGCTTCCGTCGGCCTCGCTCTACGCCCACACGTTCGGCTCGCTGGCGAACGCGTTACGAGAAGCCGGGTTCGAGGTGCTGCAGGGAGAAGAGCGCCTCGAACGAGCGATCGTCCAGGGTGCGGAGCTCGCGAAAGTCCTCGGCCATTTGCCGAAGATGGCTGACTGGGCAGCCGCCCGGCGGGCCGACTCCGCTTTGCTCTCTGAGTGGCAGGTGTACCGGCTGCTCGACGTCCCGCGCGGGGCGTGGACGGCTTTCCAGTATCTGGTCCGCGAACGGCTGCGCGACGAGGATGTCGAAGTCCTGCCCGACGGGAGGGTGAGCCGAGAGGTCTGAATGACAACACGCGCCGCGGCGGCGACGCGGATGCCTCTCTCTAAACGGTGGCGGAAGTGAGAATGGCCAAGCGCTCGAGGCAGAAGACCGCCTCATGCGGGGCTCGCACGGGGGGGAGACCACCCTCCTCGCGATAGCGCCGGTCGGGCCGGAAGCGCCGCTCGCGGACGATCCGACCGCCGACGACGTGAAGAAGCCGTCCTTCGCGCACCTCGCGCAGCTCGAGGCGTACCCGCAGAGCGGCCTCGACGATCGCGAGAGCGTGTCGCGTCGAGGCGAAAAAGAGGTCGGACGACGTCTGGCCGATCCAGATAGGTCTCGCGACTCCGCGAGCGAGATATAGGACGGTTGGCTCGCGCTCGTCCAGCCAGGCGGCGGCCATCGCCCCACGGAGCTCGGCGAGGGCGCGCGAGCTCGAGCGACGCAGCTCCATCAGCGCGAAGATCGCTTCCGAGTCGACGGTCATCTCGGGCTCGTGGCGCTCGATCCCGTAGCGCTCGAGGAGCGCGTCGTCGTTCTCGATCAGCCCATTGTGGATTCCGACGACCGCCCCGTGGCGAATGGGATGGTTGTTGGCGGTGATCTCGGGATGGCCCTTCGTGTAGTCGCGGACGTGGATGAGCGCCTGCTCCGCCGTCGGCGGGAGCGCGATCTCGTCGAGGAGGGCGCTGGCGCCCCCGCGGAGCTTCGTGACGCCGATCGCTCCGCTGCTTCCCCGAGATGCGTAGCCGACGGCGTCGGCGCCGCGCTCGGCGATCCCGGCCAAGAGCGCCTGAGCCGCGAGCGTGCGCTCCACGGGGGAGTCAGGACTCAGGCTATAGCCGGCTATTCCGCACATGACTGTTGTCCGACCACTACGAGCGGAAGGACACCAATGAAGGTAGACGACGGAAGTGAGGACTTTGTTTCCACGCCCTGCCCATCGGCTTCTCGTTGGCACCGCAAATCCCTCGTCCGCATGTCAACCCTCAAGCGGGGCAACTGCACGGCCGATACAAGCGCCGTGGAAGGCAATGCTGCCGAGCATCTGTTCGACGCGGCTGATGAGGAGCAAGCCGTCAGCGCGGACGAGCCGGAAGCCAGAGAACGCGCGGACCTGGCCGGGCCGAGTGCCGACGACCCGCTCAAGCTGTACGTCCGCCAGATCGGCGACGGCCGGCTTCTCACCAAAGCCGAGGAGCGAGAGCTGGCGCGCCGCAAGGACGCAGGTGACGAAGCCGCGAAACGGCGCCTGATCGAGTCGAATCTTCGGCTCGTGATGTCGATCACACGGAACTACACGCGGGCGGACGTGCCGCTCCTCGATCTGATCCAGGAGGGGAACCTCGGACTCATTCGGGCGGTAGAGAAGTTTGACTACAAGATGGGCTTCAAGCTCTCCACCTACGCGACCTGGTGGATCAAGCAGTCCGTCTCGCGCGCGCTGGCCGAGCAGGGCCGGACGATCCGCCTACCGGTACACGTCGCCGATCAGGTACGCAAGGTCACGAAAGCGCGTCGCCTCTTGGGCCAGAAGCTCAACCGCGATCCGTCGATCGACGAGATCGCGATCGAGATCGGCGTCACGCCCGAGCGCGTCCAGGAGCTGCTCGACCTCGTTCAGGATCCGATCAGCCTGGAGACGCCGATAGGGGACGGGGACTCGAGCGTCGCCGACCTGATCCCCGACACCGGTGCCGACCAGCCCGAGGTCGAGACCGCGGATCGTGCGCGCTCGACCGAGCTCCTCGAGGCACTCGCGAAGCTGCAGCCACGTCAGCGGCGCGTGGTGATCGAACGTTTCGGTCTGGACGGAGTTCGTCCCCGGACGCTCGAAGAGGTGGGCGCGAACCTCGGGATCACCAGAGAGCGAGTACGCCAGCTCGAGGCGCGGGCACTCCGCGAGCTGCGGGCGATCGCGCCCGAGCTCGAGCTCTACCTGCGATCGTAGGGGCCGGACAGTGTCGGCCCAGAGCTCCGATTCCTGACGCCGCCGGGGCGGCGCTCGCAAGTGAGCGAACAGGATCGGCGCGCAGGACAGTACAACTGGTACGGACAAGCGCCGATCCTGTTCGATCGCGCAGCCGAGCGTCGTCAGCT
>JBBDMN010000164.1:2660-3797 GCA_040878305.1 Gaiellaceae bacterium | reverse complement strand
TCGTAGATGACGAGACCGCGGAGAAAGCCCTTGAGCCGAGTACGAATCGGCGGCCCCGGCGGCCCGGGCGGCTGCGACCACTGGTACGCGAACTCGGCGCCGAGAAGAAGGATCAACGCGACCACGTAGACGAAGATCAGAAACGTCATCACCCCCGTGATCGACCCGTAGATCACGTTGTATCTCGAGACGTCGAGAATGATCGCGAGAATCTTGGCGGCGCCCCAGATCCCGATCGCCGTGAGAAGCGCGCCGGCGAACGCACCACTCCGGCGCAGCTTTCTGCCTGGCGCGACGCGGTACAGCAACAACGTCATCACCGCGATGAGAACGAGCTGGACGCCGTCGCGGATGAGCGTCCCAGTCGGGCTGGTGATGACCTCGATGCCGACCCGCTCCGATATGGAGTCGACGACCCGGCTGAACAGCGTGGCGAACGCCGACAGCCCGATCACAGCCAGGACGAGCACGCCAGTGACGCCGACGAGCACGAAGTCGACGAGCTTCGCGTGCGCCGCCGGCCGCCGCCGGTCGGCCTTGAGCGCGGACTCGAGGCCGACCCGGATCGCCGCCATCATCCCGGAGGCGCCCCAGAGGAGGGCGATCAGGAACACGAGCCCGAACGCGGACAACGGCGAGGCGATTTGCTCGATCGAGCTTCGCACGTCCTCCTCGCCCGAGGGTGAGACCGGGAGAACATTGAGCAGCTCGTCGATCACCGTCGACCGAAGGCCGTCGTCCTGCAGCACGAGCCCGAAGATCGAGACCAGCAGGATCGTCAGAGGGAAGAGCGAGAAGAGCACGTGAAAGGCGATCGCCGCCGCGTACTGCGGCCCGCGGTCGCGGAAGAAATCCTCGATCGCGAGCGCGAGCGACACGACTATTCCCAGCGCCATGTCCACGGGCCGGCGGAGAAGGCGTACGAACCGCCGGTCGCGCTCGACGGCAGGGGTTTCTTCCATCGATCTGAGTCTACGGAGACGGTCAGGCGGGATCCGGGGAGCGCCGACCACCGCGGCAGACTACGCGTCCATGCATCCGAGGAACGCGGCAGCACGAATAGTGGACTCGACTTCGTTTTACCGTCGTTGTCGTCGCGACGATCGCTCTGAACGCGGTGGTGCTCGGGCTGCAGAC
>JBBDMN010000164.1:0-2560 GCA_040878305.1 Gaiellaceae bacterium | reverse complement strand
ACAGTGGGGAAACATCGGGCGGGCGATGCTGACGCTCTTCGTGATGCTGACGCTCGAGGACTTTCCGGTGTACATGGCCGAGGCGATGGAGGTCATGCCCTGGGCCCGGATCACTTCGTCAGCTTCATCCTCCTAGCCGCATTCATCGTCTTGAACGTGCTCATCGGGATCGTGTTGAACTCGATGGAGGAGGCGCGAGAGCTCGAGCGGCGGCAGGTGGTGCGTGGAAAGGCATGGCGCGAGAGATCTCTTGTCGCCGGTTGATCCGCAGGCGCATGCGCACGTCGCGGAGCGGATCGTGATCCTGCGGCGCGCACTCGATGACCTGGAGCTCGAGCTCGCTCTCGACAGCGAGCCACGCGAGAGCAATGGTTAGAAGGCGCCCGGATCGCCCTTGCGGAAGTCGTGGAGGACGTAGGCGACGATCGGTTCCTCCTTTCCTTTCACGTGGCGCGGTGGCAGGACCTCGACGACTGCGCGGCCGCCGAGTCGGCGAAAGGTCCCCTCCCCGATCAAGACTCCGCCGAGTGGAGCCTCGGCCTGGAGACGCGCTGCGAGGTTGACGACGTCGCCGACGATGCCGTGCTTGCGGTGGCCGGTCGTCCCGCCCACGACTCCGGCGAGGACTTCGCCGCTGTTCACACCGACCCGAAAGCGCGGCCAGTCGTCGTGATCTCGCGAAACACCACGCGCTGCCTTCTGGAGCAGGAGGCCCGCCCGCGCGGCGCGCTCCGGGTGATCGGGCTGGCCGCCATCCTTGTTGAAGACGACCATGATCTCGTCGCCGACGATCTGGTGTACCTCGCCGCCTGAACGCTCCATCAGCGGGACGATGCGCTCGAAGTAGGCGTTGAGCATCGACGCTACCTCGGCCGGCTCGTGACGCTCGGAGTAGCTCGTGAAGCCCTGGAGATCCGCGAGGACGATGCTGACGTCCTTCGCGCCGGCGAGCGTCTCGTCCAGGTAGAGGGCGCTGAACCGCTCCTCGTGCCACTCGGTGCGGGCTGCATGACCGATCACGAGGAAGGCGCCGAGCATGAGGATGTGCCACTCCCACCAGGAGAGCTGCCAGTTCCGCGCCCAGGCGATGACGACCATCGCCTCTGCGAGCAGAACGAACGCGAAGGTGAAGGCGAAGACGAACCGGGTGGGGCGGCGGCGGTAGAGACGCACGAAGCCGAGGGCGGCGAGTCCGTACAACCCGACTCCGACGGCCGCGAGCACGAGCTGCCAGCCGTCGAGCTGCTCGGCCGCGAGCGGGTCGTCGAGCGGCGGAAGCTCCGCGAGCGAAACGGCCGCCCAGACAGCCATCAGGCCGATCAGCGCACCCAGCAGGACATTGGCACTCCGGACGACGGCCTGCGCACGGTCGGGCTGAAGCTCGAGCGACGACGCGGCTGCGAACACACCTGCCACGACGAGTCCGGCCGGCGTGGCCAGCTCGAAGCCGGCATTCGGGCCGAGGAGCACGCTCGGCGTCGCAAGCGCGTGCAACCCGAGGAAGCCCGAGCTCGCGATGAAGGCCAGTGAGATCAAAAAGAGGCGCGCGTCTCGCCGCCTTCTCGCGGCGACGCTGACCGCCCATCCAAGCGTCGTCGCCAGGGCCGCCGCTCCGAGCACGAGCCAGAAGTGCGCCTGTTGGTTCTCCCAGCCGAGGTCGATCGCGGGTTGAGCCAACAGAAGCCCGAGCAGGACGAGGGGGGCGGCCACGATTGCGATCCAGGACCCGGTGTGCATCGCACCCCCTTCTACCACGGTGTCTGGCACCGGCGACCCGCGAACCCGCATGGTTGCGTGGGGCGGTGTCAGACACCGTCGCCGGAGGCCGTCTATCCTGCGGCGCGATGAAGGTCGTGCTCCCCGACGCCTCCGAGCTCGAGCTGCCCGACGGCGCCTCGGGGCTCGACGCCGCCCGCGCGATCGGGCCGAAGCTCGCGGAGCAGGCAGTGCTGCTACGCGTCGACGGCACGACGCGCGATCTCCGGCTCCCACTTGCGGACGGCGAGAGCATCCAGATCCTCACGACTCGCGACACGGGGGACGCGGACGCCCTCGCAGTGTTGCGGCACTCGACTGCCCATCTGCTTGCCGAGGCTGTGCTGCGCCTCCATCCCGGGGTCAAGATCGCGATCGGGCCGCCGATCGCCGACGGCTTCTACTACGACTTCGAGTTTCTCGAGCCGATCTCGGACTCCGACCTCGAGGCGATCGAGGACGAGATGCGCCGAGAGATCTCCGAGGGACGTGCATGGACGCGCGAGGAGCTTCCGCGTGAAGAAGCCGTCGAGCGCTTCCGGGCAGAGGATCAGCCGTACAAGGTTGAGCTCGCCGAGGGCGCTGAGGGGCCGATCTCGCTCTACACGCAAGGCGCGTTCACTGACCTCTGCCGCGGCCCTCATCTCCAGGACGCCTCGCCGATCAAGGCGCTCAAGCTGACGAGCCTCGCCGGCGCCTACTGGCGCGGGGACGAGAGGAACACGCAGCTGACGCGGATCTACGGCACGGCCTTCTACTCACAGGCCGACCTCGACGCCCACCTCGAGCGCCTCGAGCTGGCGCG
>JBBDMN010000163.1:0-3807 GCA_040878305.1 Gaiellaceae bacterium | reverse complement strand
CCCCCCCCCCCCCCCCCCCCCCCCCCCCCCCCCCCCCCCCCCCCCCCCCCACGCTCAGCCCGAGTTGAGGAAGGCGGGGAGCTCGGAGTCGGAGTCGCGCGAAGAGGTGCCCGCAGTGTCGAAGGTCGCTCGCTCGGCTCGGCGACGGGTTCCGCCGAGACCCGTGGCAACGACTGTCACCCAGACCTGCCCCGTCAGGCGCGGGTCGACGTTGGCGCCGAAGATGATGTTCGTCTCGTCCGTGGCGGTCGCCCGCACCACCTCGGCAGCGTCGTTGACCTCGACGAGCGAGAGGTCGTCGCCTCCGGCGATCGAGAGCAGGATGCCGCGCGCGCTGACGATCTCGGCATCGATCAGCGGCGAGCCGAGGGCGCGCTCGGCCGCCTCAATTGCGCGGTTCGGACCGGTCGCGTACCCGATTCCCATCAGGGCGGACCCGGCGTCCTGCATCACGGTTCGTACGTCGGCGAAGTCGAGATTGATAAGTCCCGGCGTGGTGATCAGGTCGCAGATCCCCTGCACGCCCTGACGGAGAACGTCGTCCGCGATCCTGAACGCGTCGATCATCGAGGTGGACCGGTCGAGAACCTCGAGGAGCCTGTCGTTCGGGATGACGATGACGGTATCGCAGGCGGCGCGCAGCTCTTCCACTCCCCGCTCGGCGGCAGTACGGCGCCGCGTACCTTCGAAGCGAAACGGCGTCGTCACGATTCCGACGGTAAGCGCGCCGAGCTCGCGCGCGATACGCGCGACCACTGGTGCGGCGCCCGTCCCGGTCCCGCCTCCCTCGCCGGCAGTGACGAAGACCATGTCCGAGCCACGCAGGGTCGCCCGTAGCTGATCGGCGGCATCCTCGGCCGCCTGGCGCCCGACCGTGGGCTCGGCACCGGAGCCGAGGCCGTGAGTAACCCGCTCGCCGATCGAGATCTTGACGGGAGCGTCGGAGGCGGCGAGCGCCTGGATGTCCGTGTTCACGGCGATGAAGTCGACCTGCGCAATCCCTGCGTCGATCATGCGATGGAGCGCGTTGAGCCCGGCTCCTCCCACGCCGACCACGCGAATCGCGGCCATGTAGGCGACGCCCTTCGGCGGCGGAACGCGATGAAGCCGCGGAGCGGGCTCGAGAATCGTCTGGAAGTAGCGCGCGGCGGCGCGCGAAGCGGCGGCCTCGGTCGGAACGTCCGACACGGAGCGAGCCGGTGCGAGAGCGGGAGCCTGGGCGGGCTCGGTCGTCTCGACGAGATCGTGGACGTGCTCGACTGTCTCCTCGAGCGCAGCCTCGGCGCGGCGTTCCCTCCCGAGATCGCTTTGCGTCCCCGGCTGCTCTTCCGCGGCCGCATCCGAGGAACGCTGTGCCGCTTCGGTTTTCTTGAAGAGCTCCGCAAGCGGGCCCTCACGCATGCTCGCGCGCTTGCGCGCCATCGAGCACCTCCTTCGCCAGGTCGCGGTACGCCTGGGCCGCCGGGCCCGAGGGCTCGTAGCGGAGGATCGAGCTTCCCTTCACCGGCGCTTCCGCGTAGCGGACGGTCTTGCGAATCCGCGTCTCGAAGACGAGAGCCCCGAAGTGCTCCTCCAGGATCTCGATCGCCTCGCGCGCGTGGAGCGTGCGCCCGTCGTACATCGTCGGGACGATTCCCTCCACGCGGACGTCCGGATTCAGGTTTTCGCGCACCATCGCCAGGGTGTTCTCGAGCTGGACGAGGCCACGCAGCGAGAGATACTCGCACTGAACCGGGACTATCACTCCGTCGGCCGCGACGAACGCGTTGATCGTCAGCAGGCCGAGCGACGGCGGGGTGTCGAGGAGGATGAAGTCGTACCGGTCACGGACCTCGACGAGCGCCTTCTCGAGAGCCCGCTCGCGGCCCATCATGGCCGACAGCGCGAGCTCCGCGCCGGCCAGGTCGATCGATGCCACGGCGATGTCCACCTCGACCGTGTGGATCACATCCGAGATGGGGACGCGGTGGACGAGCACGTCGAACATCGAGCGCTCGATCGCATCGGGGTTCATTCCCTGACTCATGGTCAGGTTGCCCTGGGGGTCGAGGTCGATGAGGAGGACGCGATTGCCGAGCTCGCCGAGAGCGACCCCGAGGTTCAGGGTCGTCGTGGTCTTCGCGACGCCGCCCTTCTGGTTCGCGAACGCGATGACCTTCGCCATCACCTGCTCCTTCGGCTGGGGCTGGAGCTTGGACGTGGGTACGGCGTGGAGATGAGCCCTCCACGCAGGCTCGGACTCCGGTTCGGGCTCATGCTCCGTGGGCGGTTCCTCGGGATCTGGCTCGGGCTCGGGTTGCGGATGAGACCGCGGCAAGATGCGTGAGAGCCCCATGACCGCGTCACCTTCCAGTCCATCGGTGTAACTCCTTCAAGCGTCGGGGCACGCGCGTTCACCGTAACCGAGATCGCAACCAGCGTCCGATGTGAACGAGGAGTCGCAGCGGCCGCAAAGCGGACGCCTTCAGGATGTTCGCGCGACCGGAATCCGCGCCAGCGGATACCGGTCTTGCGCCGGCAAATCAGTCCTCCCCATCCCAGTAGTCGAGCTGGTCGCCGAGGCGCGCGATCACGCCGAGCCCGGTGAAGAACACCTTCCCTGAGCGCGGGTAGTAACAGATGTCGTTCGAATCGCGGGTCCCGTAGAGGAGCAACGTCATGCCTTCCTCGCCCGCCCGGAAGGAGTGCGCGACTCCCGAGCCGGGCGGTCGCGCGACGACCGACCCGGCGCGCACCTCGTGCTCGGCGACGCCGTCCTCCTCCCACAGGAGAAGCGTGCCAGCACCATCGAGGACGACGAAGATCTCCTCCTCGGCGGAGTGGCAGTGCGGTGGAGCGTTGAGCTTGCCCGGCAAGATCTCCGCGAAGCGAAGGCCGGTTCGTTGTGAGCCGGCTGCCTTCCCGAGGTAGCGAACGCGTCGACCCACCGTCGCGCCGTCGCGTTCGACGGGATCGAGGTCATCGACGTTGACGATGTTGGAGGGACGCGGCGAAAGCTCGCCGATCTCCGGCGGCCCGGCCGCGGCCTCACGCGCCCAGGGGTGGTCGTCCTCGGCACCAACCGGCGCCCAGGTCTCGCCGAGCCAGGCGACTCCGGCCCGCGGCAGCCAAGTCACTCCAGCCGCGTGGATCCGCTGTCCGAATGCCAGGACCTCGATCCCGTCGTCGCCCGCCTGAAGCGTGTGCGCGTTCTCGAGTGGGAGATGAACCAGGCAGTCGCCTGCGCGCACCTCATATCCGACCGGATCGTCGCCTTCCGACTGGACGGACACTCCCGAGCCGGCGAGCACGTAGAAGATCTCCTCCTCGGCGCCCTCGAGGTGGAGCGGCGTCGACCACATCCCGGGATCGACCCGGATTCGCTTGACTCCGACCGTCTGCGACGCGCTCCCCGTGAGGCTCTGCCACGTGCCTGCGATGTGCCCGCGCTCCCCGCGGGAGGTCCGCACGTCGTCCCAGTGCGAGATCACACGACGATCATCTCACGGGAGAGGGCCGATCGCAGCCCGTCGACCGCGTCCTCGCCGGCATCACCTCCTTCGACGCTCGACCACGCCTCCGCCTCGGCGATCAGCGCTCGCAGCTCGCACAAGAGCTCGTCTTTCTGGGCACCCGCCCGGTCGAGTGCCTCGATCCGCCCCAACCGCTCCAGCACGCTTCGTGCCTCTTCCATGCAACGACCGTAGCCGGGCAACGCTCACACGTGGGTAACAGCTTCGAGCCGAGTGTGCGTCGGTGTTCGCTAGACCACAGCAGCCGGCCTGGCCGCGACCCTCCGCGGCAGGCCTAGGAGCTCCCGGTCGAGCT
>JBBDMN010000162.1:1453-3812 GCA_040878305.1 Gaiellaceae bacterium | reverse complement strand
CTGCAACCGCCGCCGCGCCATCTGATCAGGTGAGGGTCGCCGGACGTTTCGCACTAGTCGAAGCCGCTCGAGACCGCGGATGACCCACCACGACACGTCGAACTGCCAGCGTGCGAGCCCGTGCCTCGCGGAGCTCGGAAAAGCGTGGTGGTTGTTGTGCCAGCCCTCGCCGAAGACGAGCACTGCGATCAGCCAGTTGTTCCGCGACTCGTCGCGCGAGCGGTACTCCTTCTGCCCGAACATGTGGCAGATCGAGTTCACCGCGAAGGTGGCGTGCTGGTACAGGAAGATCCGAAGCAGGCCTCCCCAAACCGCGGCTTCCACACCGCGCGCGACGCTGCCGCCGAACATGTACCCGATGGCGAAGGGAATCGCGAACGTCAGGACCACCCAGGCCAGATACATGCGGTCGATCGTCCGCACGAGCCGGTCCTCGTAGAGATCCTTGCCGTAGTCGCGGCCGCGCTCCATGCCCTTGAGGCTGAAGAGCCAGCCCACGTGCGCGTGCGCGAACCCCCTGATCGCACCCCAGACCCCGTCGCCGTGGCCGAAGTGGGGCGAATGAGGATCGCCTTCGTCGTCGGAGAGAGCATGGTGCTTGCGGTGGTCGGTCACCCACTGGGTCAGCGGTCCCTGCATCGTCATGCAGCCAAGCACCGCGAGCGTCGCCTTGACGGCGTTTCCGGTCTCGAAGCTCTTATGCGTGAAATACCGGTGGAAACCGATCGTCGTGCCGAACGCGCACACGATGTACATACCGACGAGCACGGCGAGATCCAGCCAGTGGAACGCCACGCCCCAGAGCAGGCCCATGGCGGAGAGGAGCCCTAGCGGCGGGACGACCACGGCGACGATCGTTACGAGCTGGCTCGCGAAGCTGGTGCGCGCCCGGACGGTGCCGGTGGTTAATGCTGCGGTTTCGATCAAGTCCAAGGTAGCGGCTCCGTCGTTGGTGGCGTACAACCGAACTTCGCAACGAGGCGAATATTCGTTCGATGAGAGTGGCGGTTATCGGTGCCGGGGTGGCCGGGCTCGGAGCAGCCTACGTGCTGTCGAAGGCCCACGACGTGGAGCTCTTCGAGCAGGGGGAGCGCGCCGGGGGGCACGTGAACACGGTCCGGCACGACGGGCTCGCCCTCGATACGGGCTTCATCGTGCACAACGAGCCGAACTACCCGGTGTTCGGTCGCCTCCTCCGCGAGCTCGATATCGCCACGCAGCCCTCGGAGATGTCCTTCTCCGTGAGTTGCGGTAGCTGCGGTCTCGAATGGTCGGGGAGGAGGCCGTTTGCGCAAGGACGGCGAATAGCCGACGTGCGCTTCCTCTCTCTCCTGGGCGAAGTCACGCGCTGGTTGCGCACCGCCGAGCGTGCGCTCGGCGACGAGAGCCTCGAAACGCGGACGCTCGGTACGTACGTCGAGGAGCGCGGCTACTCGCAGCGCTTTCGCAGCCACTTCCTCGTGCCGCTCGCATCCGCGCTCTGGTCGAGCTCCCCGGAGCAGGCACTCGATTTTCCCGCCGCCCACGGAATCCGGTTCTTCGAACGACACGGCATGCTCGGGTTGCGGCGCCACCGCTGGCGAACCGTCAGCGGCGGAGCCGAGACCTATGTCACTGCGCTGCTCGAGCGCCTCCGCGGCCAGATCCACCTCCGCCTCGGCGTGCGTGCGGTGCGGAGGGAAGCTTCCGGGGTCGAGATCGTGACCGAGGACGGTGAGACTCGTCGCTACGACAAGGCCGTTCTGGCAACCCACGCTGACCAGGCGCTCGCGCTCCTCGCCGACCCGAGCGACGCCGAGCGAAACGCGCTCGGCGCATGGCGCTACACGACGAACGAGGCCGTGCTCCATACCGACGAGCGCTTCCTACCCAGCGTCCGCGCCGCGCGGGCGTCGTGGAACTACCAGCTGAACGGGCAGCGCAAGCCGACCGTCACCTACTACCTGAACAGGCTCCAGCGCCTCGACACGGAGAAGCACTACTGCGTCACACTCAACCGCTCCGACGAGATCGCCCCAGAGAGCGCGCTCCAGCGCACGGTCTACACGCACCCGCTCTACACGCTCGAGAGCCTGGCCGCCCAGCGGCTGCTTCCCGCACTCTCGGGGCAGCGGCACACCGAGTACGCAGGGGCCTACCACGGCTACGGGTTCCACGAGGACGGATTCGCCTCTGGCGTGCGGGCGGCCTCGGCGCTGGGGGTGGACTGGTGAGATCCGGGCTGTACGCGGGCACACTCATGCACTCGCGCCGGGAGCCGCGCCGCAACACGTTCCGCTACCCGGTGTCGTACTTCCTGCTCGACCTGGACGAGCTCGGGGAGGTCGACCGCCGGCTCACCCTCTTCTCCCGCAACCGG
>JBBDMN010000162.1:0-1353 GCA_040878305.1 Gaiellaceae bacterium | reverse complement strand
CTCAGGCTCATCGCGAAGCGGGTCCCGTTCCACCGCAAGCCGCCCTTCGTCCCCGGCTCGGGCTCGGTGCGGCGATGAGCACGGTGGAGCGGAGTCTCAGGCAGGCGCCTCCGCCGCGAGGCCGGCTCTTCGGACGCGTCGCGGCGTCGATCCTGGAGCGGGCGCTTGCGGGTCTCGAGGCGGGCGCCCTCGAGGTACTCCTCCCTGACGGCTCGCTGCGTCACTTTGGGACGGGCGAGAAGGTGGCGATGGAGATCCGGAGTGAACGCTTCTTCCGCCGGGTGGCCACTCGTGGGGCGATGGGGCTGGGCGAGTCCTACACCGCCGGCGAGTGGGACGCCGAGGATCTCCCGGCCTTCATGGCACTGCTGTTTCGCAACGCCCGCGCGGCGCGCGAGCGGCATCCGCGCCTCGCGAGGTTCCTCAACACGCGACCCCGCCCCAACACACGCCAGGGTCTGCTCCGATCCCGGCGGCACGTCGGGTATCACTACGACCTCGGCAACGAGCTCTTCCGCCTGATGCTGGATGAGATGATGACGTACTCCTGCGCGATGTTCGAGCAGGCAGACGAGCCGTTCGAGACGGCGCAGATGCGAAAGCTGCGTCGCGTCTGCGACAAGCTCGATCTGACGCGGGACGACCACGTGCTCGAGATCGGGTGCGGCTGGGGATCGTTCGCTCTCGTCGCGGCCGCCGAATACGGGGCTCGCGTGACAGGACTGACGCTGTCGAGCGAGCAGGCCGAGCTCGCCCGAGAGCGGACTGCCACAGCCGGTCTCTCGGGCCGAGTCACGATCCTCGAGGAGGACTATCGCGAGCATCGCGGCTCATACACCAAGCTCGCGTCGATCGAGATGCTCGAGGCGATCGGCGAGCGTCAGTTCCCGACCTTCTTCGAGGCCTGCGACCGGTTTCTCGAGCCCGGTGGAATCGCGTGCGTGCAGACGATCCTCGTGCCGGATCACCGCTTCGAGCGCTACCGCCGCTCGCCGGACTGGATCGAGCGCTACGTCTTCCCCGGTTGCCTGATCCCCTCGCTCGCTGCTCTGACGAGTGCGATGGCAAGCACGTCGCAGCTGACCGTGCACTCGGTCGACGAAATCGGCGCGCACTACGCGGAGACGCTCCGTCGCTGGCGCTCACGCTTCTGGGATGCGATCGACGACGTGCGGGCGCTCGGCTACGACGAGCGCTTCGTCAGGACCTGGGACTTCTATCTCGCGTCGTGCGAGGCAGCATTCGAGACACGCTGGCTGCGCGATGCACAGCTCGTGCTGACCCGATGATCGGACTCGTCCCCGATCCGGTCGTGCGCGGCGCGATACGTCTCAACTGCGCGCGGCGTCTTGC
>JBBDMN010000161.1:0-3824 GCA_040878305.1 Gaiellaceae bacterium | reverse complement strand
GTCAGCAGCCGAACCCGTACTCGCACTTCTTGCGGAAGAACTCCGACTCGCTCGCGGTGAAGAAGTGATGCACACCGTCCGGCTTGCGCACGAAGAAGAGGAAGTCCACGCCGGCCGGCTTCGCCGCCGCGCGGATCGACGCCAGACCGGGATTCGAGATCGGCGTAGGCGGCAGCCCCTGACGCTTCCGCGTGTTGTACGGACTGTCGCTCTCGAGATCTGACTGCTTTAGCGGTTCCGTACCTGGAACGTCGCGGCCGTACCGGATCGTCGCATCGATCCCGAGGGGCATTCCGAGCCGCAGCCGGTTGTAGATGACGGCGGCTACGAGACGTCTCTCCTCGGGCGCCACCGTCTCCTTCTCCACCATCGACGCGATGATGAGCACGTCGTAGGGCGTGAGCTGCTTCGACTTCGCGTGGCGGAGAGAAACCGCGCTCCATTGCTCGCGAAAATACGAGAGCTGGTCGCGGACGAGCCTCGCCGAAGTCGTCCGCTGGCTGAACTCGTACGTCGCCGGAAAGAGGAATCCCTCGATCGACCGGCCCGCCCAGTCGCTCCGGAACTCGGCAGGCGGCTTCGCCTGTGCGCTCGCGCGGAGGTAGCCCGCGCGTGTTAAGCGCGGCGTCACACGTCGTTTCCGAGTCGCGATCTCGCGCACCGCGCCGACGCGATCCGCCATCTCGACCCGCGTGAACCCCTCCGGGAAGATGACCCTCAGGCGCGCGAGCGGTGGCGCCGTCTCGGTTGGGGGAGGCGGCGGAGCTTCGTCCCGGACGAGCGACGCACCCGCCCAAGCGCCACCCACCAAGGCGCCGAGGACGACCAGCGCGGCCACGACGCGCCGAACGAAGACGCGTCGTCCACCCGCGCCGCGACGCTCAGGCTCGTCTACGTACCGCTCGCGCTCGTCCATGCGAGGTAGCTCTCCAGGAGATGTGCAGCGGCACGTGCATCCTCAGGCGCGCTGCCCTGCCCGTGTGCCGCGATCACCGTCGTGAAGCGCTCGTCGTAGGTCTCAACGGGCACCTCGAGAACGCCGCGAAGCGCGTCCACGAACGTCGCCGTCTCTTGTGCCTGCGCCCCGTGCTCCCCGCGAAGGGTCAATGGCAGACCGACTACCACTCGATCCGCCCCTTGCTCGCCCACGATCTCACGGATCCGGTCGAGACCCGCGGGTGCCGCCGCTCGTTCGACCACCTCGAGAGGACGCGCGATCGTTCCCGTCGCATCCGACACAGCAACGCCGGTGCGCACCGCACCGTAGTCAAGCGCAACGACCTTCACAGCGCCGCGAGGATGAGGCGCTCGGCCTCCGCCAGGGCCTCGGGCAGCTTCTCGGGATCCTTGCCTCCGGCACGCGCCATCGTCGGCCGCCCCCCACCCCCGCCGCCGACGATCGCCGCCGCCTGGCGAACGACATCCGAGGCGCTGATGCGCTCTGCCACCGCGGCATCGAAGTTAGCGACGAGGTGGACGGTTCCGTTGTCGCGCGACCCGAGCACCACCGCCGCCGGGGTGTGGCGCTGCTTGAAGCGATCCGACAGATCGAGCAGCCCGTCGGAGTCGAACCCGTCGATCGACTGGACGATGACGTTGACGCCGTTCTCGACTCTGACCTTCGGCTCAGGGGCCTCTGCAATCGCTGCCGTGATCGGCGGCTTCTTACCCACCTGCTTTCGCACCTCTGCCAGCTCGCCGCGGAGCTCGTCGAGCTCACGCGATCGCTCGCGCAGGTACGCCCACGCGTCGCCGGAGGTGATCGCCTCGATCCGCCGAGCGCCCGAGCCCACAGACCCCTCGGAGAGGATCGCGAACGCACCGATCTCCGCGGTCGACGCCACGTGCGTCCCTCCGCAGAGCTCGAGCGAATAGCCCGGAATCTCGACCACGCGGACGATCTCGCCGTACTTCTCCCCGAAGAGCATCGTCGCCCCGAGACGGCGCGCCTCCTCCATTGGCGTCTCAAAGACATGAACCGGGAGGCCCTCGAAGATCTTCTCGTTGACGCGGCGCTCGACCTCTTCGCGCTCCTCGGACGTGAGCGCCTGCCCGTAGGTGAAGTCGAAGCGGAGCTTGTCGGGCCTCACCGCCGAGCCCGCCTGCCGCACCTGCTCGCCGAGCACATCGCGGAGCGCGCGGTGTAGCAAGTGCGTCCCCGTGTGGTTCGCCATTGTCGGGAGACGGACGTTCCAGGCAACGACGGCCCGTACCCGGTCGCCCGCGGCGAAGCCCGTTCCGCGCAAAAGCAGCGCCTGATCGTCGCCGAAGCGATACGCCTCGACGAGATCGGCGCGTGTGCCCGGATCGTCGTCGAGCTCGACGTATCCCTGATCAGTCACCTGACCTCCGCCGGCGGGATAGAACGGCGACTCCCGAAGCTTGGCCAGGAAGACACCGTCGCCGAGCTCTTCGAGCGCGCCCAGCTGGGTGAGTACCTCGGTCTTGCGGTCGCCCACGAACTCTGACGCGAATCCCGCCTCGCGCGCGAAATCGGCTGCGCGCTGGAGTTCGGTTCCGCCTCCCGCACGGGAGATCTCTCGATGTCGCGTCATCTCGGCCCCGTAGCCGTCGAGATCGACCGCCTGGCCGCGTTCCTCCGCGAGCTCGACGGTCAGCTCGACCGGAAAGCCGTAGGTCGCCGCAAGCGAGAACGCTTCCTCGCCGGAGATCGCCTCCTTCCCAGCGAGGTCGTCGAATAGGCGCAAGCCGCGCTCGAGCGTCTCCAGGAAACGCTCCTCCTCCGCGCGCACGACCCGCTCGATCTCCTCGGCGTGGTCGCGTACCTCGGGGTATGCGTCGCCCACCTGCGCGACGACGACACGTGGCAGCCGGTACACGTCCTTCAGGCCGATGCGCTGCGCCTGCTGGATGCCGCGGCGGATGATGCGGCGCAGCACGTATCCGCGTCCCTCGTTCGACGGGAGGACGCCGTCGCCGACGAGGAAGGTCATTCCTCGCGCGTGATCGGCGAGCACCCGGTGTGCCTTCGTCGCCGCCGCCGAGTCGCCGTAGGCCACGCCCGACTCTGCGGCTATCCACTCCATGATCTCCCGATATCCGTCCGTCTCGTACACGGACCTGACGTCCTGGAGGATCGCGGCCGAGCGCTCGAGCCCCATCCCCGTGTCGATGTTCTGGGTCGGCAGTGGCGTCAGCGTCCCGTCGGCGTGCTGCTCGAACTCCATGAAGACGAGGTTCCAGAACTCGAGGAAGCGCTCGCAACGCGTGCAGCCGGGCGCGCAGTCCGCGTTCCCGCAGCCGTGCTCCTCTCCCCAGTCGTAGTAGAGCTCCGAGTCCTGACCGCACGGCCCGGGGCCGCCGACGGACCAGAAGTTCTCCGACGTCGGCAGCAGGACAATGCGCTCGCGCGGCATGCCTATCCGCTCCCAGAGCTCGATGGTCACCTCGTCCGGACCGAGCTCGAGCAGCGGATCGCCGGCGTGGACGCTCGCCCAGACCCGGTCCCAGTCGAGTCGCATGCGCTCGCGCACGAACTCGGTCGCGAGCTCGATCGCCCCTTCCTTGAAGTACTGCCCGAACGAGAAGTTGCCGAGCATCTCGAAGAAGGTGAGGTGAGAGCCGTCGAGGCCGACCTCGTCGATGTCGAGCGTCCGGAAGCACTTCTGGGCAGTGGCAGTGAGCGGAGCGGGCGGGGCCTCCCGGCCGAGGAAGAAGGGCATCTGCGGCTGCATCCCCGCTGTCGTGAGCAGCGTCGAGTGGTCGTCCGCACGCGGGACGAGCGAGGCCGAGGGCACACGCAGGTGGCCCTTCTCCTCGAAGAAGGAGAGGAACCCCTCGCGCAGCTCCGCGGTCGTTCGCAT
>JBBDMN010000160.1:0-3830 GCA_040878305.1 Gaiellaceae bacterium | reverse complement strand
CGGGTGACGGCAGCGGCCAGGATCTGCTCATGCCCCGCGAGCGCGATCTCTTCCGCTAGACAGCCCGGCGGTAGACTCGGCCCGTGCGAAGGTACGCGATCTGGGGGACTTCGACCTCCCCGGCCCACGAGGACTGGGTCGCCTCGATCGGCAAGCAGTTCGAGCGGGACGACTTCACCAAGGTCGACGAAGTCGCCGACGCCAACTTCGTCCTCAACATGTTCGACCCGGACGATCCGAAGGCGTTCAGGCGCGGATCGCGCGGTACCTACTCGGCAGCCTTCTACGAGCTTCCCGAGACTCCCGACGACGTCCTCAAGGCGAGCTACCCGATGCTCGTTCGCACGCTCTCGAACGTCGTCCTCCTGCGTATCCCCGGAGATGGCGTCTGGTTCACGACGATGGAGCGCGGCACCTACCACGTCGCCGACGATGCCGAGGAGATCTACGCTCGCCTCGAGCCGCTCGCGACCTCGCGGCTCGTGATCGACAACGACTGGCACCCCGATCTCGAGCCGGAGCTCTGGGATGGCGACGAGATCACCACCGACATCTCCGCCGCCGGCGAGCGGCTCGACGAGCTCGACCTCTTGCCCTCACCCTTCCCGGTCGAGGAGTACCTCTCGGGCCGCGACCTCCGCCACGTCATGCGTCTGTACTCGGTCGGCGGGCTCTCGTACGGCAACCTCTCCGCCCGCAAGGACGAGACCCGCTTCTGGATGAGCGCCTCGGGCGTCGACAAGTCGAAGCTCGAGACGGTCGGCCGCGACCTCCTCATGGTCAAGGACTTCGACGACGAGCGGGGCGTGATCGTTCTGAGCGTCCCGCCCGGGATCGAGCCCAGACGCGTATCCGTCGATGCCATCGAGCACTGGATGATCTACCAAGCGCACCCCGACGTCGGCGCGATCCTGCACATCCACGCCTGGATGGAGGAGATCGCAGCGACCGACGTCAACTACCCGTGCGGGACGCAGGAGCTGGCGGTCGCGGTCGCCGACCTGGTCGCGGCAGAGCCCGACCCCTCCCACGCTGTCATCGGTCTTCGCAACCACGGTCTGACCTGCACCGGCGACACCCTCTCGGAGATCCTCGACCGGGTTGCGCCGAAGGTTCTGCGCCAAGTACCTATGACCTGAGCCGCAGCGCCGTCAGCACTGCGAGCGCGGGCGCGACGACGACATCGTTGGCGAGGCACCAGATGCAGATCGCGTCGATGACGAAGAGTTGAACGACGAGCAGGTAGAGACTGAAGAGGAGTCCCGCCAGAGCGACAGCCGCTGCTGCGAGTCGTGCGACGACCGTGTCCCACACCAGGAGCCCGAGCATCACGACGTACGCGCTCAGCCCGAGCACCGCCACGGGAGCTCCCGCGAGCTCGGCGTACTCCGAGCCCTGAACGGTCTCGCAGCCTCCGCCGATCGGGCACACGACAGTGTCGCCGCCGTAATGCGCCCAGGTGAGATATCCGGCGACGGCGATTCCGGCCAACGCGACGAGCGCGGCGAGCAACCGGAGGGCGCGGTCGCTCAACCGGCGAGCGCGTCGTCGAGCGCGGCAAAGAGCTCGGCCGAGCCGATGCCGAGCTCGAGCATGTACGGCTCTTCGTCTCCGATCTGGATGAAAAGAGACGGCGTGCCCGGAACCTCCGCCGCGTCGGCCTGGCCGGCGACCTCCTCGATCATGCCCGCCACCTCGGGGGTATCCGCGTCCGCGAACAGGCGACCGACGTCGAGGCCTGGAATCCCCGACGCGAGCTCCCGCACGAGCTCGTCCGTCAGCCAACCTGAGTTCTCGCCTCCCTGGTTGCGGTACAGGGCCTCCTGTAGCTGCCACAGCCGATTCTGCATCCCCGCGGCATAGACGAGTCGCAGCGCCTTCTCCGAGTCGGGTCCGATGAACGCAACCCCACGAAACTCCGCGTTCAAGTTCCCAGGCCGGACGTAGTCGGCGACGACCGTGGGCAGCACAGCCTCGCTGTAGTTGCGGCACGCGGGACACTGGAGGTCGGCGTACTCGATCAAGGTGACGTTGGCCTCGGGCGAGCCGAGCACGGTTCCATCCTGCGGAATTCCCGCGAAGTCGATCGCTGACGTCGAGGGAGGAGGCGCTGCGCCGTCGTTCCCGCGAAGCACAAGCGCGGCGACGACAAGCCCGGTCGCGGCAGCGATCGCGATCGAAAACGCGAGCACGACCACGAGCCCGGAAGGGCGCTTCTCCCTGGTTGGTCTCGTCGCCACCCCGGAAGTCTGCCCTCCACGCGGAATACACCGCTGTTTACACCTTCGGACGAATGGTCGTCCCTCGTACGAGGGAGTAGGTTCACGGCCATGATCGAGCTGGCTACGCAGAGTAGAGCCGCCCCGATCACACCACGTCAGCGGGAGGTCGTTGCCCTGATTGCTGCCGGGTGCTCCAACGACGAGGTCGGAGCCCGGCTCGGGATCTCCCCCAGAACGGCAAAGGCGCATAGCGACGTGCTGCGGCAGAAGCTCGGCGTGCCGCGTCGGCGCCAGATCCCGATCGCGTTTCGGCTTCTGACGGGAGAAGACCCCCTCTCGGCGGGTTACCGCTGGCCGCTCGGGGCGCAGACGTACCGCTGACCAGGGCGCCCGCGACCGCAACCTCGCGGGCGCCCCTCCCGCCCCGAAAGGGTGTTAGGGTCGGACGGCAGGACCGGGGAGGACATCCGTCAGGCGATGGCGACGACGGCAACAGCTCGGAAGCAAGGAGCGCTTCAGCGGCGCCGAATCATCGAGCGCCCGCGTCTCTGTGCCCTTCTCGATGGGTCGAAGGCCCGCGTCAGGACGCTGATCGCGCCCGCCGGGTACGGGAAGACGACCCTTGCCGAGCAGTGGGTCGGGAGGGACGGTCGCCGGGGACCCTGGTTCACGGCGAGGCGGGCCTCCACCGACGTCGCCGCACTCGCGCTAGGTCTCGCCCGCGCTTCGACCGACGTCGTTCCCGGTTGTGACGACCGGCTGCGCGAGCACCTCCGTGCCCTGCCCGCCCCGGCCGACAACATCGAAGTCCTCGCCGAGATCCTCGGAGAAGACCTCGAGAGCTGGCCGCCCGAGGCCTGGCTCGTGCTCGACGAATATCAGGAGATCGCGGGCGCCGGCAACGCGGAGCGCTTCGTCGCTGCGCTCGTCGCTGCATCGCCCATCCAGCTGCTCATCGCCAGTCGCCAACGACCCGCCTGGGTGACCTCGCGCACGCTTTTGTACGGGGAGGCCTTCGAGCTGAGCCAGGCAGACCTCGCAATGGACGCTGAGGAAGCGGCCGAGGTGCTTGCCGGACGAAGCGCGCCGTCTGCTTCGGGCCTCGTGGCGTTGGCGAACGGGTGGCCGGCGGTGATTGGCCTCGCGAGTGTCTCCACCGCGGAAATCGACGATCACCAACAGGTACCCGAGTCTCTCTATCGATTCTTCGCGGAGGAGGTCTTCCGGGCTCTCGGCGATGAGGTGCAGGCGGGCCTTGGACTGCTAGCCGTCGCGCCCGTCCTCGATCGGGAGCTCGCGGCGGAGCTCCTCGGGGCCGACAGCGTCGATTCTGTGTGCCCAGCTGCATTGGACGTCGGAATCCTCGTCGAGCGCGGGACGCAGCTCGAGCTCCATCCCCTTGCGCGAGCTTTTCTCGAGGAACGAAGCGAGCACCTGGCATTGAGCCCCAGCCGCGAGGCAGCCGAGCGATGTCTCGCCTACTACCGTAGCCGGAGAGACTGGGATGCAGCGTTCGACCTCATCACCAGGCGCGGACTGTCCGAGCAGCTCGAACCGGTACTCCTCGAGGCGCTCGACGAGCTACTCGACTCAGCGCGTCTATCGACG
>JBBDMN010000159.1:0-3839 GCA_040878305.1 Gaiellaceae bacterium | reverse complement strand
CGCTCGCTTCGGAGCTTCAGCTCACCCGGAGTCTGCGGTCCCCGCAACATGAGGACACCGAGCACCGAGAGCTCGGCATTCGAGACGGAAATCGCCTCGTCCAGAAGGTGGCGGTACTTGACGGCCCGACTCCCGCGGCCGCTCGTCAGGCGCATCCAGCCTCGTTGCGAAAGCCGCGCGAGAGCGATACGGAGCGTCTCCTCGTCGTACTCCACCACCGGGTCGCGGTTCGTCGCCTGGTTGCATGCGAGCCGGAGTGCGTTGAGCGACAGCGGATAGGTGTCCGGCGTCGTCCGCTGCTTCTCGATGAGGCAGCCGAGTACCCGAATTTCCGCAGCGTCTGCGTCCATGCTCGGACGCTACCGCCCCGCCACGGCCGCGTCAGGAACAATGTCGGCATGGAACCCAAGGTTGAGCTCACGGACGAGGAGTGGCGTCAGCGCCTGACGCCTGAGCAGCACGCCATCCTGCGGCAGAAGGGCACCGAGCGTGCGTTTACCGGCGCGTATTGGGACGAGCACGCGCCGGGGATCTATCGGTGCGCCGGCTGCGGCGCAGAGGTCTTTCGGGCGGACGCGAAGTTCGACTCCGGGACCGGATGGCCGAGCTTCGTCGAGCCCGCCGAGCTCGAGAGCGTCGTGACCGAGACCGACACGAGTCACGGGATGACTCGCACCGAGGTCCTGTGCGCGTCGTGCGGAGGCCACCTCGGCCATCTGTTCGACGACGGCCCGGGTCCGACCGGCCAGCGCTACTGCATCAACTCGTGCGCGCTCGAGCTCGAGCGCGCTTGAGGAGGCCCGTTGGTGGAAAGGGAAGCGATGCGGCCGCGAAGCGGTCGCCTTCAGGGGTTGTTGCGCGACCGGAATCTGCGCGAGCGGATTCCGGTCTTGCGCGAGCGATGAAGGGCTGCTGCCGCGCCGGACGGTGCGAGGAGATGTTCACGCCTCGCATGGCGCGCCGGAACCTGGCGCGCTACCGGCGCAAGGGTCTCGACGATCTCGAGCGCCGGATGGTGGAAGCGGCATCTGCTGCAGGGCTCGAGGACGCACGCGTGCTGGAGATCGGCGGCGGGATCGGGACGCTTCAGGCTGAGCTCCTGAGCCAGGGGGCGGCGCAGGGGGAGGTCGTCGAGCTCGTGGCCGCGTACGAGCCGTACGCGCGGGAGCTCGCTCGCGAGAAAGGTTTGGAAGAGCGCACGACGTTCCGAGTTGCGGATGTTCTCGAGGCTCCAGGGGCTGTCGAGCCCGCCGACGTGGTGCTGCTGAACCGCGTCGTCTGCTGCTCGCCGGACGGAGTGGCGCTGGCGGGTGAGGCTGCAAAGCTCGCTCAGCGCACGTTCGTGCTCAGCTTCCCGCGAGACGTCATCTGGGTCCGCTCCGGCCTTCGTCTCGTGAATCTGGGGCTCCGCGTGCTGCGGCGCTCGTTTCGCACCTTCGTCCATCCACCGGCCGCGCTTGCCGCCGCCGCGGAGGCCGCGGGACTGGAAAGGGCCGACGGCGGCCACGGCTTGGTCTGGGAGTTCGCTGCGTTTCGGCGACCGTGAGACCCGTGTCCCCCCCATACCTCCGCGCGTTCCTGGGGCGAGCGTCGTCAGGCCGCGGCGGAAGCGGGCTCTGCCCGCCGGGAGCCGCAGCCGGCCAGGGGCGCGTGTGAGCGAGCTCGGTCTTTTTCCGCTGCCGCTGGTGCTTCTGCCGACGGAGCAAGTGCCGCTCCACATCTTCGAGGAGCGCTACCAGGAGCTCATCGGTGAGTGTCTCGAGGACGAGTCCGAGTTCGGGATCGTCTTTGCGGACGACGACGGTATTCGCGAGGTCGGCACCACCGCCGGCATCGTCGAGGTCCTGACCCGGTTCGAGGACGGCCGGATGAACATCGTCGTCGAAGGACGCGACCGTTTCAGACTGCTCGAGCTGACGAGCGGAAGGAGCTTTCACACAGGCGACGTGACGCCGCTCGTGGATGCCGGCGACCCGGCGTCCGGCGACTCCGTCGAGCGAGCGCTCGGACTCTTCGCGCGCCTCCGCGAGCTCACGGAGAGCGAGGTCCCAGTGCCCGAAGCCGAGACGGCTCAGCTCTCCTACGTCCTAGCCGGTCGTGTCGAGCTCGCGTCGGAGGTCAAGCTCGAGCTCCTCGAGCAGGTCTCGGAGCGCGTGCGACTCGACCGGGTGTGTGAGCTTCTCGCGCTTGCCGCAGTGAGTGTGGAGCGACGGCGGCGAGCCGCAGAGCGTGCGGCGACGAACGGCAAGGTCGACCTGGGCGCCTGATGTAGAGGAAGAGCGCCGCGGCCGCGAAGCGGACGCCTTCAGGGATTTTCGCGCGACCGGAATCCGCGCGAGCGGATTCTGGTCTTGCGCCAGCTATTGAGCGGAACCGCCGGGGGTACGATGGTCACGTGGCGGTAACAACGGACAAGAAGCTCGACGCAAACCGGCTGCGCGCCGACTTTCCGATCTTCGAGCAGGAGATCAACGGGAAGCCGCTTGCCTATTTGGACTCTGCAGTCACCGCGCAGAAGCCGCGCCAGATGCTCGAGACGATGCAGCAGTTTTACGAGACTTCGTACGCGAACGTGCACCGGGGTGTCTACGCCCTCTCCGAGCGCGCGACTGCTGAGTTCGAGGGGGCACGGCAGAAACTGCGTGCTCTGATCAACGCACCCGACGCGCGCGAGGTGATCTTCACGCGCAACGCGACTGAAGGCCTTAATCTCGTCGCCTACGCCTGGGGTCTGACCAACCTCGGGCCCGGCGACCTCGCGGTCGTAACCGAGCTCGAGCACCACTCGAACTACGTCCCCTGGCAATACATCGCAAAGCGCACAGGCGCTGGGTTCCGGATGATCCCGCTGGGCGACGAGGGGGAGCTCGAGATGGGCGCGCTCGAGCAGATCGCGGGCGAGGGGCGCGTCAAAGTCGTTGCGACCAACCTTGTTTCCAACGCGATCGGCACCGTCAATCCCGTCGAGGAGCTCGCTGCCTGGGCGCACGAGCAGGGCGCCGTCATGGTCGTCGACGCGGCTCAGGCAGCGCCACACCGCCACATTGACGTCCAAGCTCTCGGATGCGACTTCCTGGCTTTCTCGTCGCACAAGATGTGCGGGCCGAGCGGTGTCGGGGCCGTTTGGGGGCGGAGGGAGCTGCTCGAGGCGATGGAGCCGTTCAACCTCGGCGGCCACATGATCAGGAAGGTCGAATATGAGGAGACGACCTGGGGCGACCTGCCGCACAAGTTCGAGGCCGGGACGTCGCCCATCGCGGAGGCGGTCGGCTTCGGCGCCGCTATCGACTACCTAAATGCGATCGGTTTCGGGGCGATCGAGCAGTACGAGCACGAGCTTACTGCGTACGCACTCGGCCGCCTCGCGGAGCTTCCCTGGATCGAGCTCTACGGTCCCCCCGCCGACCGTCGCGCGGGAATCGTCTCCTTCAACGTAACGGGAATCCACCCCCATGACGTGGCTCAGATGCTCGACTTCGACGGCGTCGCCATTCGCGCGGGCCATCACTGTTGCCAGCCGCTGATGCGGAAGCTCGGTGTTGCAGCCACGAACCGCGCGAGCTTCTACCTGTACACGATTCCAGAGGAGATCGACCGGCTCGTGGACGGTCTCCACAAGGTCAAGAAGGCACTCGGCTAAGTGGGTGAGTTCGACCAGCTGTACCGGGAGGTAATCCTCGACCACTACAAGAACCCGCGGAACCACGGGTTGCTCGAGCCTGCCGACGCGAGTGCGGAGGGGCAGAACCCGCTCTGCGGGGACGAAGTCACCGTCTCCGTGCGCCTCGGCGAGGGCGACGTGATCGAGGAGGTCGGCTTCGACGGCCGCGGCTGCGCGA
>JBBDMN010000158.1:0-3844 GCA_040878305.1 Gaiellaceae bacterium | reverse complement strand
GTCGTCTCGCCAACGCGGCTCGTTCGCTCGGCTGGACCGTGCTGGGCGCTTGACCGCGGTCGAGATCGCTGACGCGATTGCGGCGATTCAGGCGGGGAGGCTCGCGGTGATCCCGACCGACACCGTCTACGGGCTCGCCTGCACGCCGTATCGAGAGAAACCCGTGCGCGCGCTCTCAGAGCTGAAACGACGGTCGCCGGAGCAACCTATTGCGCTTGTCGCCGCGAGCGTCGACCTTCTACTCGACTGCGTCCCCGAGCTTCGTGGGAGGGCCGGCGAAATCGCGCGCGAGCTCCTGCCCGGGCCGTACACGCTCGTCCTGCCGAACCCCGCGGGACGGTTTCCGTGGCTTACCGGGACTCGCCCCGACACGATCGGCGTACGCGTTCCCGAGCTCGCGGATGCGGGAGGGGACGTTCTCGAACGCGTAGGGGCGGTGGCTGCGACGAGCGCGAACCGCCACGGCGGGCCCGATCCGCGCCGCCTCGCCGACGTGCCGGAGGAGATCCTCTCTGCGGTGGCAGCCGCGCTGGACGGCGGGGTGCTGCCCGGGACGCCGTCGACGGTGCTCGACCTGACGTCTGCCGAGCCACGCGTTCTCCGCGAGGGAGCCGTCCCCGCGGCCGAAGCCCTCGCGCGCGTTGCCGCCCTCCTCCACGGGTGATTGCGAGGTCGGGAACGGGGTCTGGCTAAAGCCAGACGCCGGATCGCGCGCCGCGGAAGCGGCGATCTCGTGGCACCAGTCGTCTCCCGCAGTAGCATCCTCCCGATGGCTGTCGCCGCGCTCCAGCTCGAGGGGCTCCGCGCCGCGGGTCTCGCCGACGTCGATCCGGATATCGCAGAGCTGCTCGAGCGGGAGCTCGAGCGCCAGCGCGGAGAGATCGAGCTGATCGCGTCGGAGAACTTCACCTGGCCGGCGACGCTCGAAGCCGTCGGCAGCGTGCCGACGAACAAGTACTCGGAGGGATATCCCGGCCGGCGCTACTACGGCGGGTGCGAGGTCGTCGACGAGATCGAGCAGCTCGCAATCGACCGCGCGAAGGCGCTCTTCGGTGCCGAGCACGCGAACGTGCAGCCGCACGCCGGCGCGCAGACGAACATGGCGGTGTACTTCGCGTGTCTCGAGCCCGGCGACACGATCCTCTCGCTGGAGCTCTCGCACGGCGGCCATCTAACGCACGGTCTCAAGGTCAACTTCTCGGGACGCCTGTACAACATCGTCCACTACGGGGTCTCGCGCGAGACGAACCTCGTCGACTACGACGACGTGCTCGGGCTCGCGAAGAAGCACAGGCCGAAGCTGATCGTCTGCGGCGGCTCGGCGTATCCGCGCACGGTCGAGGCGTGGCGCTTCCGCGAGATCGCCGACGAGGTCGGCGCGTACCTCCTCTGCGACATGGCGCACTTCGCGGGTCTCGTCGCCGCGGGGATCCACCCGAGCCCCGTGCCCCATTGCGACTTCGTCACCTCGACGACCCACAAGACGCTCGCGGGACCGCGCGGAGGTTTCGTGCTCTGCAGGTCCGAGCACGCGCAAGCGGTCGATCGAGCCGTGTTCCCCGGAATGCAGGGTGGACCGCTGAACCACGTCATCGCGGCCAAGGCGACGTGCTTCCGGATCGCCGCGTCCGAGCCGTTTCGCAGCTATCAGGAGAGCGTGCGCGCGAACGCCGACATGCTCGCCGAGACGCTCCAGGAGGGTGGGCTCGACGTCCTCACCGGAGGCACCGACACACACCTCCTGCTCGTCGATCTCCGTCGCACGGAGTGGAGCGGCAAGGAGGCCGAGGAGCGACTCGCCGAGGTGGCGATCACCGTGAATCGGAATACGGTGCCGTTCGACGAGCGCGCTCCCACCGTGGCGTCCGGGTTCCGGGTTGGCACTCCCGCGGCGACGATGCGGGGCTTCGACGAGGACGACTTTCGCGAGGTCGGCCGGATCATGTGCGACGCCCTCGGAGCCGAAGCCGATGTGGGGGCGCTCGCCGCCCGGAGCGCGGCGCTCTGTGAGCGTCGCCCGTTGTATCAAGGCCTGTCCGCCTTCCCCACATTCGGTACCTCCTCAGGCCGTTGAGCACTGAGCCCGCCTCAACTATTGCCTCCACCTCCGTGACCGGTGGCGTCGTGACGGAAGTGCTGCATCCGCTCGTGCAGCACAAGCTCGGGCTGCTGCGGGACGTCACGACGACGACGCAGATGTTCCGTCAGCTCGTGAACGAGCTCACGCTGCTCCTCACGTACGAGGCGACGAAGGATCTCGCCGACGAGGAGATCGAGATCGAGACCCCGCTCGAGCGGATGCAGGCACGCCGCATCTCTGGAAAGAAGGTCGCCGTCTGCCCGATCCTGAGAGCGGGCATAGGGATGCTCGACGCCGTGCTCTCGCTCGTCCCCGGCGCTCGAGTCGGCTTCATCGGGCTGTTCCGGGACGAGGAGACACTTACGCCCGTCGAGTACTACGTGAAGCTGCCCGGGGACATCGCCGACCGCGACGTCATCCTGCTCGACCCTATGCTCGCGACGGGAAACTCGACCGCGGCGGCGATCGACACGGTGAAGCGGGCCGGAGCGACCTCGATCCGCCTGATCGCCTTGATCGCCGCGCCCGAGGGCATCGCTCGCGTCCACCGTGAGCATCCGGACGTTCTTGTCGTGGTGGCTGCCGTCGACCGCGAGCTGAACGAGAAGGGCTACATCCTCCCGGGCCTCGGCGACGCAGGCGACCGGCTCTACGGAACGAAATAAACGGGCGTGCTCGACGAGCTGCGAGCGACGCCGGAGGTCCTGTACGGGGTCGCGATCGCGTTCGGGATCGTCGTTCTCCTGACTCCCGCGGTCGGCGGCATGGCACGCATGCTCGGCGCCGTCGACCGGCCCGATGCGCGCCGCCTGAACCGCCGCCCGATCCCGCGGCTGGGCGGCCTCGCGATCTTCCTCGGGGTCCTCGTGCCGGCGCTCGCCTTTCTCGATCTCTCGGGCGAAAGCAGGGGGGTCCTGCTGGGCGCCACGGTCGCGACGGTCGTCGGCGCGATCGACGACTTCCGTGGGCTATCGCCCCCCGTGAAGCTCTCCGGCCAGCTCGTGGCCGCTGCGATCCCGCCTGCGTTCGGCGTGTGGATCGACCACTTCACGTTTCCGTTTCTGGGGGTTGTCGATCTGCCCGCCTGGGTCGGCGTCCCTCTCTCGATGCTGTTCATCGTCGCGGTGATGAACATGGTCAACCTCCTGGACGGGCTCGACGGACTCGCTGCAGGGGTGTGTGCGATCGCGGGCTCGACGTACGCGATCCTCGCTCTCTCACTCGGGAAGGCCGATCCCGCGATCCTCTCCGCGATCGTCGCCGGCTCGTGTCTCGGCTTCCTCAGGCACAACTTCTTTCCGGCGCGGATCTTCATGGGCGACTCGGGCGCCTTGTGCCTCGGCTTCATCCTGGCTTCTGTCTCGATCCAGGGCCTCTTGAAGACGGCTTCGACGGTCGTGCTGCTGCTCCCGCTGCTCGTTCTCGCCGTGCCGATCATCGACACGTCCTTCGTCGTTGCCAAGCGCCTCAAGTACAGGCAGCCGGTGTACGGCGCGGACCGGAGCCATCTGCACCATCGCTTTCTCAACATCGGGTTCTCGCAGCGTCGCGCGGCGGTGACGATGTGGCTCTGGTGCGCGAGCCTCGCCGGCGCAGCGCTCGCGACGCGCTTCGTCCCGTTCCGCGAGGGCGGCGAGTGGCATCTGTGGGAGTCGCTCGCAGTGCTCGGGATCGCACTCTTCGCGCTCGGGTTCTCCGTCTACGTGGTCTACCTGCTCGAGATCGTGAAGCTGATGAACCCGCGCATCCGCCGCCGCGAACGCG
>JBBDMN010000157.1:0-21217 GCA_040878305.1 Gaiellaceae bacterium | reverse complement strand
CGGCCGTCCGACGAGGTATCCCTGAGCGATGTCGCAGCCGAGGGTGTAGACGAACGTCCACTGCTCGCGAGTCTCGACGCCCTCGGCAACGACGCACGCGCCGATCGCATGAGCCATCTCCACGCTGCCGCTGGCGATCGCCTCGGCTGCTGCGTCGCCGGGCGCGTCCGCCAGGAGGCTCCGGTCGAGCTTCACGAGCTGGATCGGAAACCGGCGCAGGCTGGAGAGTGAGGAGTACCCGGTTCCGAAATCGTCGATCGCCAGTCGCACGCCGAGCTCGTGCAGGCGGTCGGCCACCTGGCGCGTACGCCGCTCGTCGCCGCTGAGCGTTCGCTCGGTGATCTCGAGGACCAGGTTCCACGGGGGGATGGAGTACCGGTCGAGCAGATCGGCGATCTCGTCGGGAAGGGAGACGTCGAGCATGTCGATCGCGCTGAGGTTCACCGCAAGCTCGAGGTTGAGCCCGACGCTTTCCCACTCCCGCCAGTGGCGGGCGGAGGTTTCGAGAACGAAGCGACGGAGCTCCTTTGCGATTCCGCTGCGCTCTGCGACCGCGATGAACTCTCCGGCGGCGATCAATCCGCGCGTCGGGTGCTGCCAACGCAGGAGCGCCTCGACGCCGCGCACTTGCCGCGTCAAAAGGTCTGCCTGAGGCTGGTAGTAGACGAGAAGCTGGCCGGTGTCCAGCGCGTCGCGTAGCTCAGCGACGAGGGCGACCCGGGAGAGATCGTCGATCTCGAGGGAGGGGTCGTAGATCTCAACATCCATGCGCCCGTTGCTCTTGGCCACGGACAGCGCCACTGTGGCCCTGCGCAGCACCGTCGTGAAGTCGGTGCCGTGCTTCTCCAGAACTGCCGCACCCATGCCTGCGCTCACGGCGACGCGTATGCCGTCGACGAGGAACGGGGGCGCAAGCGACTCCTGAGCGCGCGAGGCTACCAGCGCCACGTCCGCGGGATCTGAGCCGGAAAGCAGGAGTCCGAACTCGTCCTCGCCCAGCCGGGCGATGAGCTCACACTCGGTGAGATCTCGCCGTAGGCGCGCTGCGACCTCGGCGAGCAGCGCGTCGCCAGAGTCGGAGCCGAATGCCTGGTTGATCTCGGAGAACCCGTTCAGGTCGAGTAGGAGCAGCGTGGCCGGCTGTCGGGACGCGAGCTTCCCTTCGACTGCATGGCGAAAGCCTTGCCGGTTCAGCGTGCTGGTTACCTCATCGTGTGTTGCGACATGCTGAACCTCGGCGATGTGGCGGCGGATCCGCGACGTGACGCGTAGGAGCACGGGAGCGAAGATCAGGAACAGCAGTAGGAGAGCCCCCTCCAGCACGCCGCCGACCAGCCATCCCGACCTGTTCCCGGCCGCCGCGATGGGCGCGTAGTCCTGCTCGAAGGCAGCGACGCCCATCGTGCGGTTCGAACCGAGCACGACGGGGACGTAGGTGCGGAGGACCCGCGTTCCGTCCCGGGAGCCGTGGACGTCCGAGACGGCGGCGCCTCCCAACGCTTCACGGAGATGCTGCTCTGGCGCCCGTCGGCCGACGGCTCCGGGCGCGGTCGAATAGGTCGCGCGCCCGGTGGCGCCGTACAGCGTGATCTCACGAATCCCTTCGAGAAGCACCCTGTCTTCGAAGAGCCGGTCGAGCTCACGACGTCGCTTGGCCGACGGGCGTGCCTTCAAGTCCTCCGGCCGTAGCTCGGGTTTGAGCACTGCCTCCGTGGCGAAGTGAGTGCGATCGACCGCATACCGCTGCGAATGGATCGTGCTCTCCTGCCGTACGAAGAGCACGATCGCCGCTGTGGCCAGTGCCAGGCCGAGCGCCGTGAAGATTGCGAAGCGCAGAACGAGACGCGGAGCCCTTTCCTCCCCGTCGACCCACACGTCAAGCCTCGGCCGGCCGGCATTCACGGCAGCGGGAAACCAGAGTTCGGAAGAGACCCGCCGGCCGTGACGGGCGGGCCTCCATCTGGCGAGATTCCGGCCTCGACGGCGGTTTCGCCCGACTCGTTTTCGGCTGGCGGAGAGACGGCGACGTTGCCTCCCTCGTCGACGGATGCGCCACCGGAAACACCCCGGCCATCACCTGCTACTCGAAGGAGCGACGGCTTGTCCTGGTCGCCGCTCGCCGGAGCACGCCCGGGCTCATCGGCACCTGGCGTCGGCGGGCTGTTCGGAAGGGGATCGGCCGATGGAGTCGCGACGGCTCCACCGGGCAGGGCGCTACTTCCGGAGCCGACTGCGGTTCCCACAGGCAGATCTTGGCTCCCGCCGGCTCTCGGAGGCGGACCCTCATCGTCGGTCCGGGTCAGGGTTGCCCCTCGCGAGGAAGTGCTGCCGCCACCCGGAGCAGCTGTCGTCGTTTCGACAGCACGCTTCCTCTCGGTTGCGCTGATGTTCCCCGATGCCACACCCGGGGCCCGCTTCCCCGGTGAGGCCTGTCTGTTGCCCTCTGCGGACGGCGACAGCGAGGCGACGCCTCGCTCGACTGCGTCGGGCAGGGGCAGACGCAGCCCACTCGCGGCCAGCAGCGGGATCGGGATTAGCAGCGCTCCGGCAACGAGGGCAATCTCGCCCCGCGATCCGCGCAGCAGCGAGCTCAGCGGGTTCTCCGATGAACGGGTACCGCTGCGCGGAGCGGTGCGACGTTGCCGGGGACCGCAGGGGTCTCGGCACGAGCTGAGGCTTTTTCAAAGCGTCGCCGGCGCAGCTGGGCGGAGGCCGAAGCGATCGACGGCCACGCGAGCGGGGCCGACTGGCTGTCTTCGACCAGACGCATCGTGCGAGTCATCGTCTCCTCCGTTCGTCGTGTGTCTGTGCCTGCTCAGAAGCCGCGGGCAGCGAAATCGTGCGTCGCAGATCGCGAGATCACTCGTTCGAGGTACGAGACCCCCCATCGGGTAGTGGCGTCGGTACCAGGGGCACTCTCAACCTGTGTAGACACTCGGCGACGACTTGGAGGACAGTTCGTTGACTTCGGTAGCGGTCCGGGTACGCCCGGCGCGAGCGATTCCACCGGACACCGGTGAGTCTGCGGAGACCGGGAGGCTTTTCGAGGAGTACTCGGGGCAGCTGCTCGCCTACTGTGTGCGCCAGCTCGGGTCTCGCTCAGCGGCCGAGGATGCTGTCCAGACGACGTTCATGTACGCGCTTCGCGCCTTGCGGCGTGGCGTCGTACCCGAGTGCGAGGCGGCGTGGCTGACGACGATCGCCAGGAACGTCTGCCACTGCCAGCGGCGTACGCGCAACCGTCGCGGGCCGCTGGCGAGCGGCATCGACCTCGACACGATCGGACTTGCTCAGCCGGACGGCGACGTGGATGGCCTGCTCGTCGGGCTGAAGGACGCGCTCGCGTCGATTCCCGAGAACCAGTGCCGCGCCCTCGTCCTCCGCGAGTGGCACGGAATGCCGCCTCGGGAAATTGCGACGGAGCTAGGGCTGACCCCGGCGGCGACCCATGCCCTGCTGACGCGGGCCCGTCATTCGCTCGCCCGGGCGTTGACGCTCCCGCAACGACCGGTACTGGGCGTCGTCTGGCTCCTTCTCGAGCTCAGATCGCATGTGAAGGCGCTCCTCGCCGGGGTGTCGACAAAGGCAGCGGTCGCGGTGGTGGGCGTAGGCGTCGGGGTGGGAGGAATTGCCGTCGAGAGAAGCCTTGGATCCGATCTTCCCCCGCGGCCGCCAGTGCAGACTGAGGAGACTGGCGCCGTTGAGGCTTGGTCTACGAGTGGAGTATGGATCATCCCCGTTGCGTCCAAGCCGCAAGTCGGTCGAGGTGGTATGCGTGTGACCCGAGGTGCGACCGCACCGAAGCCATCGACCGCCGCACACCCCTTGATGCCGGCTCGGGTACCGGAGCCGACTTCTCCGCGCGGTAGCGATTCCACGTCGGACCCGGAGCTCGCCTCCGACTTCCCGCAGACGCAACCGGAACCGCCGGCCGTGCTTCCCCTCGAGCCTCTCCCGCTTCCCGAGGTTAGGCCTCGGATCGATCTTCAGTCGCCAGTCGATCTACCGCCGCTTCCCGCGGTGGAACCATTGCCCGCGGTCGATCTACCGCCGCTTCCGGCGGTGAAACCACCCCCCGTAGTCGATCTCCCCTCCCTTTCCGGAGTCGATGCACCGCCGCTTCCACCGGTAGTACCCTCGTTGCCGTAGTTCCTTCGTTCGCGATCCGAGCTCGGTCAGACCGCGGGACCTATGCGGTTGCGGAGGACGGAGGTCTAGGACAAGCTAGCGCGATGTCCGACGCGCGCTTTGTTGACGGACTCCGCTACCGGATCGAGATCCCGTCCGTCGAGGGTCCGACCGTGCTCAGTGCCGTGCTCGAGGAGGCCGACGCACGGAAGGTGCCGGTGCGACGCGTGTCCCAGGGATCGGGTGTGATGATGCTCACGGACGCCGAGATCGCGGCGATGGCCGAGCTCGGTGCGAAGCGCGGAGTCGAGGTCTCGCTTTTCCTCGGTCCGCGAGGAGCGTGGGATCATGGCGGTCAGTCCTTCGCGACGAACGCCGTCGCGGGGGTCGCGCGGGGTGCGGCCGGGGTCGAATGGTGCGTGGCGGAGGCCCGGCGTGGCATCGCGCTTGGCATCCGCTCCTTCCTCGTCGCCGATCTCGGCGTTCTTGCAGAGCTGGGGCGCTTGAAGCGGGAGGGCGAGCTTCCCGAGACGCTCGTGCTCAAGACCTCCGTTCTGCTCCCGTGCGCGAACCCGGCGACGGCCAGGGCGCTCGAGAACCTCGGCGCGACGACGATCAACGTCTCGACCGATCTCACGGCGCCCGAGATCGCCGAGCTGCGTGCCGCCTGTACGGCCCCGCTCGATGTCTACGTCGAGGTTCCAGACGACCAGGGCGGTTTCGTGCGCTTCTACGAGGTGCCGGAGATGATCCGCGCCGCCGCGCCGCTGTACGTCAAGCTCGGGATCCGCAACGCCCCGAACATCTATCCCGCCGGGCTCCATCTCGAGGATCTCGCGGTCAAGCTCGGACGCGAGCGCGTGCGTCGCGCGGAGCTCGTGCTGCGGCTCCTATACGATCGGGCGCCCGATCTCGTCGAGGAGCGTGGAGACGACCGGCCCTCCGACCTCGGGATTCCCGAGCCGTGAGAGAGCGGTTCGCAACGATCTACACCGCTGCGCTCGCGGACATCCTCGACGGGCTCGGACATCGAGATCAGACGTTGCCACCCTCGATCCGGCCGCTCGCGCCGGGCACCAAGCTGGCGTCCGCTTCGCGGCCGCGGGGGCTGCTATTCGACCTCAATCGAGTCGAGGTCGAGGACGACCTCGAACTTGGCGTGCATCAACGCCCGGCTTCGAAGGCCGGCTTCCAGGTCGGGCTCGAGTCGTTACCGCTCGACGCAGTGAGCTCCGCCGGATCCCCCTCCGACTCGACCGAGTAGATCGAGCCCCCTTCCGAGAACGCGATCGTCTCGCCGTCCGGGGACCAGGCCGGCTCGAACGAGTCGTCGGGTGACGTCGTCGCCTGCTGGAGGTCTCCCCCGGCGACGACCACGAAGTAGATGTCGAACTGGTCGGCGCGGTAGTCGGTCGAGAAGGCGATGCGCGTGCCGTCGGGCGACCAGGCCGGCGAGTAGCTGGCAGCTCCGAGCGACGTCAACCGCCGCTCGCCGGAGCCGTCCGGCCGCACGAGCCACACCTCGCGCAGCTCGGTGCCGGGCGTTCGCTTGACGTAGGCGATCCAGCGCCCGTCGGGGGACCACGCAGGCTGCGTCTCCGCCGCGCCATTCTCGGTGATCCGACGCATCGCGGAGCCGTCAGCGTTCATGACATAGATGTCGCCCTCGATCCCTCGGGAGAACGCAATTCTGTCGCCGCGTGGGGACCAGGTCGGGTGTCCGTCGTCCTCGCGGGTCGAGGTCAGCCGGCGCGTTCCCGTCCCGTCGCCGTTCATCACGTAGAGGTCGAACGTCCCCTCGCGCTTGCTCGCAAAAGCGATCCTCCCACCGTCAGGCGACCAGGCCGGCTCGATCTGGAAGAACAGCCCCCCAGGAGACGAAGGATCGCCGCCGGCTTCGGTGAGCCGCTTCTGACCGTCGCCGGCGGAGCTCATCGAGTAGATCGCATAGTCCCCGTCTCGCGTACTGACGAAAACGAGATCCGGCGTCAGGTTCCCGTTTCCGGCGCATGCCGCGATTAGAAGCGCGAAACCCCCGGCGAGAGCCGTGCTGAAGAGCCGCTGCACCCTCGTCACGCCCGAGCCACTGGCTCGACGCCCAGAAACCTCCGCTGCATCTCGGTGTCTCGCTCGAGCTCCGCGGCGGTCGTCTCGAGCGCGATCTCGCCGCCGACCATTACCAGCTGGCGGCTGGCGAGCGAGGTCGCGACGTCCAGCTTCTGCTCGATGAGGAGGATCGCGAGGCCCTCTTCCGCGAGCTCCTTGAACGTCTCGACCATCGTGTCGACGATAGTCGGAGCAAGCCCTTCGGAAGGCTCGTCCATGATGAGGAGCTTCGGGTTGCCGAGGAGGGCGCGACCGATCGCGAGCATCTGCTGCTCGCCGCCGGAGAGCTCCGCGCCGCCGTTGCGCTTTCGCTCGGCGAGCCGTGGAAAGACGCCATAGACACGCTCCATGTTCCAGCCGCCGTCGCTGTTTCGGGCGGAGATCTTGAGATGCTCGTCGACCGTCAGTGAGGGGAAAAGGCGCCTTCCTTGGGGGACGTACCCGATCCCTGCGCGCGCAATCTTGTACGAGGGCTTACCCATCAGCTCGGCGCCTTCGAACCTAACGGACCCGCTGGTCCGAGGTGGACTCAAGCCCATGATGGCCGCGCACAGGGTCGTCTTCCCCATGCCGTTGCGACCGACGATGGCAACGGACTCGTGGCCGACCGAGAACGTCACATCGAGAAGGACGTGAGCGCTGGAGTAGTACGCGTTCAGCCCTTCGACCTCGAGGAGAACCTCACTCATCGGCGCGATGGTGCCGGCCCAGGTACAGATCGTGGACGAGCTCATTGGCCCGGATCTCGTCCGGCGTACCCTCGACGATCACGCGGCCGTCGTGCATCATCGTCACTCGCTCGGCAACTCTGAGCGCGACGTCCATGTCGTGCTCGATGAGAATCAGCGTGATGTCGGGATCGAGGGCGAGCAGCAGCTCTGTGAGGAGCTGGCGTTCTCCGCGGGACAAACCGGATGCAGGCTCGTCGAGCATGAGGACCTTAGGATCAGCCGCAAGCGCCATGGCCAGCGCGACCTGGCGGTGCTCGCCATGGGAGAGGTTGCCGACGAGCTCCGGCAGCCTCTGCTCGATCGCGGCTCGGCGAGCGGCTTCGCGGGCCCGCTCGCGGATCGCACGATCCTTCCGGGGAAGGGTTACCGGCCGCAGGTGACCCGCCCCGACGCCGAGAACCGAGAGGTAGATGCTGTCCTCGACGCTCAAGCCGAGGAGCATGCGGGACTGCTGGTAGGTACGCGCCAGCCCGAGCCTCGTGCGCTTCCTCGCAGGGGTGGTCGTGATGTCTCGGCTGAAGAGCTCGACCGTGCCGGAGGAGGCGTGCAGATCGCCCGAGATCACGTTGAAGAGCGTGGTCTTTCCCGCCCCATTCGGGCCGAGGATGGCCCGGCGCTCGCCGATCGCGACGTCCAGATCGACGTCGTGCACCGCGACGAGGCCGCCGAAGCGCCGGCCGACCCCCCGCAAGCGGAGAGTCGGCGCGGCGCTCGGAACGGTCGTTGGAGCTTCTGTCACTGCCCTACTTGATGATCTGCTTGGTGATGACGCCGTTCTTGACGACGCGGATCTTCCCCTGCCACGGCAGCTTCTTCTTGACGCACTTCGGCTGTGCGCGGCCGGGAGCCGGGCTCGACGGCTTGAAGAGCCCGCCGAACGACTGGTCGACGTTCGGCACGTATCCGACGACGGCGGTACCGACCGACCCGTCCTTGTTCCTGACGACCTGCAGCGGGTACTGGTCCTGGATCGCCTGCCGGCGGGAGTCGAGCCTCACGACACCGCCGTCCGAGACCTCGTAGCCGGACTTGTTGGACTTCGGCAAAGCCCGCTGCAACGCGGCGCCCACCTGGCCGTTCGACGCCTGTAGGCCACGGACGAGCGCCCAGGCGGCGTTGTAGTAGTTGTAGACGAAGCCGTCGGCGGCCGGAAGATCCGGATAATGCCTCTTCATGATCGCCTCGTACGCCTTCGCCTGCTTCGTCTTCAGGCCTGGCCCGGTGCCGAACCCGCCGACGTAGGAGCCGACGACCTTCGGCCCGACCACCTTGTCCGCACCGAGGAACGCGAAGAACAGGTTCCCGGCGTGGTCGTTCGGGTCGATCTTGCCGTACGCCTGCTCGAACGCCTTCAGGCTGGCGCCCGTACCCGTTCCGCCGATGACCCAGAAGTAGCCGTCAACGCTTCCAGGGCGGGGCAGCTGCCGGACGAACGGCGCGTAGTCCGTCGTGTTCAGGGGCGGGAACACCCGCTTCGTGATCTTGCCACCGATCGCGCAGAAGTCGGCGATGATGCCGGCTCCCGACGTCCAGCCGAAGCTGTAGTCGTCCATGATGATGGCGGCAGTCCGCCACTCGAGCTTCTTGTACGTGATCTCACCGAGACCGGCGTTCCACTGGGCTCCGTCGCCGTGGTAGCGGAACAGGTTCTTCGGAGCGATCTGCAGCGTCGGGTCCTGCGAGCCGGCGGTCCCGATGACGAACGTCTTCGTCGGGTGCGTCTTCGCATAGTTCGCGACGGTGACTGCTTCGTCCCCTGACAGCGGGCCGATCATGACGTCGGCCTTGAGCTGATCCATCAGACGTCGCGTTTCCTTCGCCGCGGTCGGTGCGGTGTCGTCGCCGCAGCCGTAGCCGACGATGTTGATGCGGTGACCCTCCACCGTCGCACCGGTCAGGCCGGCCGAGGGCTTCTTCTTGTTCTTGATCTTGCCGGCGGCGTACTGGGCCAGGGCGGCCTGTGCACCCCCGATGTCGAGCTCGTAGCCAAAACCGAAAGCACCTTTGCAGTCGGTCATGATCGCGACCCGAATCTCGTGTGTTGTCGGCGCGGCAAGCGAGCCGGACACCGAGATCGAGCCTACGGCCACGAGCGCAGCGAGTGGAAGCAAGAGCTTCCAGTTACGCACTCTTTTCATCCTTACCCTCCTTTTTACCTACTGAGACTGGGGATCAGACGAGCGTAAACCGTTAGTTCGTCGTGTCCAAACCCCCTTTCACGGCGAGATCGCCTCCGGGGCGGTCGGTTGAGTCACGGAGGCGATCTCCGGCGTACCGCCGCCGTGCCTTCCCAGGGAGCGCCACAGGCGATCCCACAGACCCATGAGTCCGTCCGGAGACAAGATCACGATCGCAAGGAAGACCAGCCCGATGATCGTGTTGAAGCTTCCGCCGACCACGGGCAGCTCGACGTCTCGCACATAGTTGTTGATGACGATGAAGGCAAAGGCTCCGAGCCAGGCGCCTTCGATGCGAGCGAGCCCACCGATGACGCAGATGACGAGCAGCTCGATCGTTGCTCCGAGGCCGATGTTCCCGGGGGCGATCTGCCCGTCCCACCAGACGAGGAGCACGCCCGCGAGCGAGGCGATGAAGGCCGCGAAGCCGAACGCGAGCGCGCGGTGGAGCGGCACGTTGTAGCCGAGCGAGCTCATCCGCAGGGGGTCGTCGCGCACGCCCTGGAGCGATAGTCCGAAGGGCGTCCTCACGATGTAGCGGATGACGACGTAGACACCGATCGCCGTGCCGAGGGCGATGTAGTAGAGCTTGTCCGGATGCCCGAGTAGGTCGCCGACGAGGCCGGGCGTGTACTGGTTGATCCCGGCGATCGGAGAGAACCCGCCGAACTGGGTGACCTGACCGAAGAAGTAATTGGCGATCACGCCGTAGGTCAGGGTCAGCATGAGGAAGTAGATCCCCAGGCTGCGCGACGCGACTGCGCCGAAGACCAGGCCGATCGCCGTCGTGAAGACGATGGCGAGCACGAGCGCGAGCGTCGGGTCCCACCCGAGGGTCAGTCCTTTCGTCTCACCCCCTGCCCCGCCCTGTGTGACCATGTTTCCGAGCAGGTAGGCCGAGATGCCCATGAGCGCGGTCTGGGCGAGCGAGATCATCCCTCCGTACGCGAAGAGGAAGACGACGCTCGCTGCGGCGATGCCGAAGAGGAACGTCTGGGTGAGGACCGTGTTGACCCAGTAGTCGTTGAAGATCGCCGGCCCCGCCGCCATGAGCATGAGGACGGCGATGCCGATCCCACGCTCGACGAGCGTCTTCGGCGCAAGTCTTCTCATCCGGCTCTCCCGAAGAGCCCCTGGGGCCGGAACGCGAGCACGAGCGCCATCAGGGCGAACGTGAGCACGATCGAGTACTGCGAGCAGCAGTCGTCGCTCGCGATCGGAAGGTAAGCGGCCGAGAACGTGAGCACGAGGGCGTAGAGGAGCGATCCCGCGGCGGCACCGAGCAGGGACCCCATGCCTCCGACAATCACGACGACGAGCGAGTTGAGCAGCCATTGCGAGTCCTGGCCCGAGGCGATGTTGCCCTGGGACGAGCCCACGCCCGCGCCGAGAGCCGCGAGCGCCGCGCCGACGACGAATGCGATCGCGAACGTCTTCTGGATGTTGATGCCGAGCGCCGACGTCATCTGCTGGTCGTCGACCCCGGCGCGGATGACCATCCCCGTCTTCGTCCGGTATAGCCACAGCCAGAGCGCGACCCCGACGAAGACGCCGAGCGCGAGCATGACCAGACGGGCGAGCGAGTACTGAACACCCCAGAGCTGAAGGTCGACCAGGCGCTCGGTCCACCCGGGCCAGGTCATGCTGACCGCGTTTCCACCGCCGACCTGGAACACCCCCTGTCTCGGGAAGTGCGCGATGACCTGATCGGCGACGATCACCGAGACCGCGATCGTGAGCAGCGCCTGGCGCAGATCCTGGCCCTGGTTCCAACGGAGCAGGACCTGCTGCACGACGAGCCCGACGACGGCGACGATGCCGGCCGCGACGAGCACGGGGAAGACCCACTCCCACGTGTTGACGTCGGTTCCCGGGATCGCGAAGCCCTGGCCGGTCATCGACTGCTGGATCTCGTAGGCGATGTAGCCGGCGAGGAGGTAGAACGATCCGTGGGCCATGTTGACCACGCGCATGAGGCCGAAGATGAGCGAGAACCCGCTCGCGACGATGAAGAGAAGCCCGGCGAAGGTCACGGCGTCGAGGAGGATCAGGAGGAACGAGCCGGGATCGTCGGTCGCGGAGCCGAACGTCGTTGTCCGCCAGTCCCCGAAGCCGATCTCGGGCGACGGCTTGGCGATGACGAGGACATAGAGGATGGCGAACAGCACCAGCCCGCCCGCGACGAGCCTGGGCGCTAGCTGAGCGACACCCCCGAAACGGAGCCTCTCCACCACCGGCTAACCGAACGTACCAACCTGGTGAACGACTTTCAACAGACAAGACGCTCGATAATCGATTACTCGGCGAGTGCGGAGATTCGTCTTGACTGCCCGCTGGGCTGCGCTTAGCCTGGCGTGGAGAGACCCAAGAGAGGAAGGGACGATGGCGAATTCGTACACGGCGGTCATCCCCTACGAGTCGCTCGATCCGCTGACGATCGGTGCGTCAGGGGACGAGGACAAGGTCACGAGGGAGACACTCGAGCTCGAGATCCCAGACGCGAACTTGGTCGCGGCGATCTACCCTGACGAGCCGGATCCGCTGGCGGACGCAATCGACGCGGCGCGCTCGGCACTCGAGTCGCCGGTCGACGGGCCGCGCTTCTCCGAGCTTGTCGCCTCGGCTACCCGGGTCTGCGTGATCATCGACAACCAGTTCCGCCCCACCCCGCAGTCGAAGCTCCTTCCGCCCGTTCTCGACGCGATCGAGGCCGCGGGGAAGCCCGCCGCCGTCGTCTGCGCCAACGGCAAGGTCTTCCCGATGTCCGACTCGGACATCGGGCAGAAGATCGGCATGGACAACCTGGCGCGGATGGAGAAGCTCGGGATTTCCTTCCATCAGAACGACCCCCGCAACGCGGACGAGTACGAGTACGTCGGCGTCTCGTCGCGCGGCACTCCCGTGTGGCTGCACAAGGAGGTCGCCGCCTGCGACGTGAAGATCTCGATCGGCCAGGCGCAGTCGAATCACTGGGGCGCGGGCGGAGGCGGCAAGCTCATCCTCCCGGGAGTGGTCTCGGACGAGACGATCGAGTCGAACCACTGCGCCTTCGTGCCGTCGCCGCAGACCCACTACGGGGCGTACGCGGGCCCGATGCGCTCGGACATCGACGAGGTGGCGACGATGTGCGGGCTCTCCTGCACGATGAACGTCGTCCTGGACACGCGCGGGCGCGTCATCGAGTGCATCTTCGGCTCGCACCCAGAGGCGCACCGGCAGGCGATCGAGCGCTTCAACGAGATCTACGCGTACGAGCACCCCGGCACGCAGGCCGACATCGCCATCTGCGGGGTGTTCGCGCCGACCGACCACCTCTTCTTCCACACGGGCTGGGGCTGCATGTCGGCCGACTTCGTCGTTAAGGACAGCGGCACGATCATCTACTGCTCGCCCTCACCGGGCGTTTCCACGGCGATCGGCGACTTCCCGGGGCTCGCGCTCATGGACCTGATGAAGCCGTACATGCCGGCGACCCCCGAGAACTACCAGCGGGTGCTGAAGGACATCCACGCCCGCGCGATCCAGATGTGGGCGGGCTGCATCTGGGTGCCGATCTACGAGGTGATGACCCGCAAGCACCTGAAGCTCGTCACCCTCGAGGAGAACCTCGAGATGGCCGCCGACATCGGGATCGACGCGACGACGTCGCTGGACGACGCGTTCGCCGAGGCGATGGGGCGTCATGGAGCGGACGCCAAGGTGATCGTGCTGCCCTTCGCCCGCTACCAGCTGCCGCGCAACATGGTGCGGATGAAGGCGGATCCGTTGCGGTACCCGGAGGAGGTCTTGGCGCACTGACCCAGCGCACCGTCCCGGGGCTCGACGCACGCGGAACGTCCGCGGAGGCTCCGGAATCGCGGCAGATTAGGGGCTCGACGACGATCGTCGAGCTCCTGCGCATGTTCCCCGACGGAGATGCAGCCGCCCTGATGGCCCGCCTGTCCTTCGCCTGTGCGCACTGTGGCGGCGCCTTTCACGAGCCGCTGACCATGGCGGCCAAACGGCACCAACGCGACCCGCGAGCTGTGATCGAGGCGTTTCGCGCGCTCGAGGACGGCGGGCCGAGCGACGAGCAGACGGCGGCGGCGGCCAGGAGAGTCACCTAGCGGGATGTGAAAGAAAAACGCCGCGGCCGCGAAGCGGACGCCTTCAGGGATTTTGCGCGACCGGAATCCGCGCGAGCGGATTCGGGTCTTGCGCCAGCTAGCTCGTCAGGTCGCGACGATCTCGAGCTGCCTGGCGAAGCCGGCGTTGAGCGAGCCTGATCGGAACGGCTGCTCGTCGATCTCCACGTCGGCGTAACCGGCCGAGCGGACAGCTTCGATCACCGAGCGGCGTCCGTGCTCGGTCAGGGCACGCGACAGCTCGTCCGCCGCGAGCTGGACGCGACCGAGCTCGCCGTAGTGCCGGACGCGGAGCACCCGGTAGCCGAGACGCTTGAGCGCCGTCTCCGCACTGTCGATGCGGGCCAGCGCCTCGACGTCGACCGCCGTGCCGTATGGGATCCGCGAGGCAAGGCAGGGGGACGCGGGCTTCTCGGCGCTCGGCACTCCGAGCTCACGGGCGATCCGGCGCACCTCCTCCTTGCCGACGCCAAGCTCAACGAGAGGATGGACGACTCCGTGCTCGGCGGCCGCCCGGAGCCCGGGGCGCCAGTCGCCGAGATCGTCAGCGTTCGCGCCGGAGAGCACGGCCGCGTAGCCTCGTGCCGCGGCGAGAGCGGACAGGCTGTCGTAGAGCTCCGACTTGCAGTGGTAGCAGCGATCGCGATCGTTGCGCCGATACCCGTCCCGCTCGAGCTCGGCCGTCGTGATCAGCTCGTGCCGGATGCCCACCTCGCTCGCGACGGCGCGGGCTCCGTCCAGCTCGCCGGTTGCGAGCGCAGGCGAGATCGCGGTGACTGCGAGGGCACGGTCACCCAGCGCACGGACGGCCAGGGCTGCTACGAGCGACGAGTCGACCCCGCCCGAGAACGCCACGACACAGCTCTCCAGCGAGCGGATCCTTCTCTCTAGCTCCTCGACCTTCGTCATCGCTCGTGGGCCAGCGCGAGCGCCTCGGCCCAGATCGACTTTACCGCCCTTCCCGTCGAGCGTGCGAGCGCCGAGCAGTCGTCATGCTCGGGCGCTACGTTGACGACCCGCCCGTCGAGCAGTGCCACCTTGATCCGCACGCGACCTCCTGCAACCTCGACGACGCGCTCCTCCCGCTCGAGCTCGTAGCGGGCGAGACGAGCGACCCGGACACCGAGCGCGCTCGTCTCCTCCAGCATGGCGCGGGCGACCTCCTGCTCGGCACCCGGACGTGCGAGCGCCGAGAGCACGATTCCAGGCCGCCCCTTCTTCATGTGAGCGGGAACGCTCCAGACGTCGAGCGCACCGGCGGCGAAGCAGCGTTCGACGGCGTCGGGCACCAGCTCGGGCACGAGATCGTCGAGATTCGTCTCGAGCAGGACGACTTCGCCCGTCGCTACGGTCGGTCCGGCGCCGAGCACGACGCGGACGACGTTCGGCCGGTCGGGGAAGTCGGCGGTGCCGGCCCCGTATCCGACCCGCTCGAGAATGAGCGGCGGCAACGAGCCCCACGTCTCGACGACGGAGGCGGCGATCGCTGCACCGGTGGGGGTGACGAGCTCCGCCTCGGTCTCGACACCCACGAGCGGCGCGCCCTCTAGCAGGCCGAGGGTGGCAGGAGCCGGCAGGGGCAGGACGCCGTGCGCGGCACGTGTGAGCCCGCGGGCGAAGGGGAGGGGCGAGCAGGAGACACGGTCGATCCCGAGGTCGTCGAGAAGGACGAATGCACCGCAGACGTCGACGAGCGTGTCCACCGCCCCCAGCTCGTGGAAGTGAACCTCGTCGGGAGGAACTCCGTGGATTCGGCCCTCAGCATCCGCGAGGCGGGCGAACGTGTCGAGCGCCTGTGAGCGGGCTCTCGCCGGCAGCTCGGCCCGCTCCACGATCCCCCGGATCTCTCGATAGTCGCGGTGCGCATGCTCTTCGGCCGGCGCGTGCACGTCGACGTGGAGGGCGCCGATTCCCTGGCGTTCGACCCGGTCGACGGAGATCTCGACGCCCTCGAGCCCGAGCGCGTCGGGAACGGCGCGCAGGCGCCCGACGTCCGCGCCCGCGTCGAGCAGCGCCGCGACGAGCATGTCGCCGGCGAGGCCGCCGACGCAGTCGAGGTAGCAGATCCGTGACGTCACTCACGGCCTCTGGCGATACGAGCGGCGATGGTGCCGGCCCCGAGGCCGTCGTCGATGCCCACGACGGCGAGTCCCGCGGCGCACGAGGAGAGCATCGCGTTCAGCGCCGTCCGGCCCTCCGCTGCGGATCCGTAGCCGACACTCGTCGGCACGCCGATCACGGGCGACGAGGCGAGACCCCCGACCACACTCGCAAGCGCACCGTCCATGCCCGCCACCACGACGACGCAGTCGGCACGGTCGAGATCCGGGAGCGCCGGGCGGAGCCGATGCAACCCCGCGACGCCCGCGTCCTCGTGCACCACGACGGTCGTCCCGAGCAGCTCCGCTCGTATGCGCGCCTCGTGAAGCACTGGTCCGTCGGAGGTCCCGGCCGAGATCATCACCACGAGTCCGCGCGGCTCGGGGACACCCCTCGCGACCCAGACTGCGCGCGCTCGGACGTCCTCTTCGGCGTCCGCGGCGACGCTCCGCACGGCTCTACGCACGTCGTCGTCTGCGCGTGTGACTAGCACGCTGCCCGCACCGCCCTCGAGCATCGCCTGCACGATCACGACCACCTGCTCGGGGGTCTTCCCTTCGGCGAGCACTGCCTCAGGGGCGCCCTGGCGAAGCTCACGGTGGACGTCGACGCGGGCGAAGCCGAGGTCGAGATAGGGCAGCGAGGAGAGCCTCTGGAGCGCGTCCTTCGGGCTCACCTCGCCGCTCCGGACAGCGTCGAGAAGCTCCCCGAGATCGTCGCGCAGACCGGCCACGGGACGATAGTAAGGTAGGCGCGTGGGCGCGAAGCTCGCCGAGACGTGGGTTGGACGGTCGGTGCTGCGTCTCGAGGACGAGGCTCTGCTCCGCGGCGAAGGGCGATTCATCGACGATCTCGACCCCGTGGCCGGTACCCGCCACGCCGCGGTGCTCCGGTCGCCGTTCGCTCACGCGCGCATCGTCCGCCTCGACCCGTCCGCCGCACTGAACGCGCCCGGCGTCGTGGGCGTGCTCACGGGTGAGGACGTCGTGGCGATGTCGAGGCCGTTCCCGGCCGGGATCGAGTCCCCCGTGCCCCACTTTGCCGCGGCGCACGGAACTGTTCGCTACGTCGGCGAGCCGGTCGCCGTCGTCGTGGCTCGAGACCGCTATCTCGCCGAGGATGCGATCGAGCTCATCGAGGTCGAGTACGAGCCCCTCGAGCCCGTGCTCGACGCCGTGGCAGCGGTGGCCACAGAAGCGTGCGTCTCCGACCGCGTCTTCGACTACGGCGACGTCGCCGAAGCGCTCGCTCGCGCAGATCTCGTGCTCCGCGAGCGGTTTCGTTTCCCGCGCTGGAGCTGCACACCGGTCGAGTGCTACGGCGTCGTCGCGGACTGGGACGCCGCGGCCGGCTCTCTCACGGCCTGGGCGAACTTCCAAGGACCGTTTACCCTGCACTCGGTCGCTGCCGCCGCGCTCGGTCTCTCCGGCTCGAAGCTTCGCCTGATCACGCCGACCGACTCCGGCGGCTCGTTCGGGATCAAGTCGGCCGTCTTCTCCTACGTCGTGCTCATGGGCCTCGCCTCGCGCAAGCTCGGCGTGCCCGTCCGCTGGATCGAGGACCGGCTCGAGCATCTGGCGGCGAGCTCGGGGTCCACGGCGCGGACGACGGAGCTCGAGGCGGGCTTCACGGCGGACGGTGAGCTGATCGCGCTTCGCTACGACGTCGTCGAGGACGTCGGCGCCTACGTCCGCGCGCCGGAGCCGGCCACGCTCTACCGCATGCACGGGTCGCTCTCGGGCGCCTACCGGGTTCAGAACGTGTCGGCGCGGAATCGTGTCGTCCTGACGAACACGTGCCCGAGCGGACTCAACCGCGGCTTCGGCGGGCCCCAGCTCTACCTGGCGCTGGAGCGGACGATGGCCATCGCGGCGCGCCGTCTCGGGCTCGACCCGGCCGAGGTGGCCCGCCGAAATCTCGTCTCTTCGGAGGATTTCCCCTACGCCACTCCTTCGGGCGGGATCTACGACTCGGGCGACTACGAGGCCTGTCTCGACGACGCGCTCGAGCTGGCGGGGTACGAAGAGCGGCGTGCGGAGGCAGTCTCGGCGCGCGCTCGAGGAAGGCTCGTCGGCGTCGGGCTCGCATGCGTCGTCGAGCCCTCGATCTCGAACATGGGCTACGTCACGCTCGCGGAGCCGGCCGGCGAGCGCGGCCTGCCGAAATCGGGAAACGCGGAGGGCTGCACGATCTCGATCTCTCCCCTCGGCGGCATCACCGTCCAGCTGCCCACGACTCCGCAGGGGCAAGGGCATCGAACCGTCGCCGCGCAGGTCGTCGCCGACATCCTCGGGGTCGCTCCGCAGGAGGTCGAAGTGCTGACCGCGTCGGATACGTCCACCTTTCCCTGGACAGTCGCCTCGGGGAACTACTCGTCGCGGTTCTCGGGCGTCGGCGTGGGCGCAGTAGCTCTCGCCGCGAACAAGCTGGCACAGAAGATCGCCGAGATCCGCCACCACCTCGGCGACGACTCGATCTCGCTTCGTCGTGTGGCCGGAACGGCGCATTGGAACCCGGAGAGCCTGCCTCCGGACATGGAGCCGGGCCTGCAGGCGACCGCGTACTTCGCCGCGCCGAACCTCCATCCGCCGGACGACCAGGACCGGGTCGCATCGTCGGCAGCGCACGGTTTCGTCGTCGACGTCGCAGTCGTCGAGGTGGATCGCGAGACCGGGCAGGTGCGGGTCCTCGACTATGTGAGCGTGCACGACGCAGGTCGTCTCCTGAACCCGCTGCTGGCCGAGGGGCAGGTGCGGGGCGGTCTCGCCCACGGCGTCGGTGCGGCACTCTTCGAACGCGTGGTCTACGACGAGGAGGGAAATCTCCTCACGTCTTCGTTCATGGACTACCTCTGCCCCACGGCGGCCGATCTCCCGCGTCCCCGGATCGGCCACCGCGAGACGCCGTCGCCGTTTACTCCGCTCGGAGCGAAGGGGCTCGGCGAAGGCACGACGATGAGCGCGCCGGCGGCGCTTGCGAACGCCGTCGCCGACGCAATCGGCCGCGACGATCTGGAGCTGCCGCTCACAGCGCCGCGTGTCTGGGAGGTCCTGAGCCGATGAAGCCGGCTCCGCTCCGCTACGTGCGGCCCGAAACGCTGGAGGAGACGCTTGGCGTGCTTGCTGAGCACGGCGGCGCGACCAAGGTTCTCGCCGGCGGTCAGAGCCTGGTGCCGGCTCTCAACATGAGAATCGCGCGTCCCGAGCTCCTCGTGGACATCAACGGGCTCTCCGAGCTGTCCGGCTTTCGCCCGGAGAACGGCTCGTTCATCGTGGGCGCGACGATCCGCCAAGCGGACACCCGCCTCCTACGTCACCCGCTTCTCGCGGAGGCACTTCCCCACGTCGGCCACTTCGTCACACGCAACCGCGGCACCGTCGCCGGGTCGATCGCGCATGCCGACCCTGCCGCGGAGCTGCCCCTGTGCCTCGTAGTGCTGGGAGGCTCCGTATGCACGAAGTCCGCCAGCTCGGAGCGGGAGATCCCTGCCTCAGATTTCTTCGTCGCCCACTACACGACCGCCCTCGAGCCGGACGAGCTCGTCGTCGAGACGCGCTGGCCGGCGCCGCAGGCGAAGTGGGGATACGCCTTCTGCGAATTCGCTCAGCGCCGAGGCGACTACGCCTTGTGCATGGCGGCCGCTGCCGCAGCCGGGAAGCAGCTGCGCGTCGCAGTGGGGTCGGTCGTCGACCGGCCGACGCTGCTCGAGGTCGATCCGGAGAGGCCGGGTGAGTCGGCCGCGGCCCAGGTGGAGCCGTGGGGCAACGTCCACGCCTCACCTGCATACCTGAAGCACCTCGTGCGCGTGCTCGTCGACCGCGCCGTCGAGACGGCACGCGAGAGATCCGCGGCGTGATTCCGATCGAGGTGAGAGTCAACGGGCGCCGGTATGCCGAGACGGTCGAGCCGCGCCTGCTCCTCTCGGACTTCCTGCGCTCCCGCCTCGCGCTCACGGGAACGCATGTCGGCTGCGAGCACGGCGTGTGCGGCGCGTGCACGGTGCGGCTGGACGGCGTCGCGGTCCGCTCGTGTCTCCTGCTGGCCGTCCAGGTCGACGGCGCGGAGGTGATCACCGTCGAAGGGCTTGCCCGGGATGGGAAGCTGACGCGACTGCAGCAGGCCTTTCACCAGCACCACGCGCTCCAGTGCGGCTTCTGCACGCCGGGCATCCTCATCGCCGCCGAGGATCTGCTCTCGCGCGAGGCTCGGCCGAGCCGCGAGGACATCGTCGACATGCTCTCCGGCCAGCTCTGCCGCTGCACCGGGTACACGTCGATCGTGAACGCGATCGCCGAGGTCGCGGAGGCATGAACCTCGCCTGGAGTCTTCTGTACGCGGCCGAGCGCACGCCCGACGCTGAGGCACTCGTCGGCGAGCACGAGCGGCTCACCTACGCCCAGCTCCGCGAGCGTGCCGCGCGGATTGCCTCGGGCCTCGAAGCTCGGGGAGCGCACAGCGGCGATCGCGTCGCGTGCGTGCTTCGGAACGAGGCCGAGACCGTCGAGCTCTACTGGGGTAGCCAGTGGCTCGGCGCGTGTCTCGTGCCCCTCTCCCCGCGTGCGTCGCAGGCGGACGTCGACTACTGCATCGCGGATTCGGGTGCGCGCATCGTCGTCACCGATCCGGGCGAGGTGAGAGACCTCGTCGCCGAAGGGGAGCACCCCGGCGCACTCGAGCTCGACGACCACGAGCCCTCGATCCAGCTCTATACGTCGGGAACGACCGGTCGCCCGAAAGGCGTTCCCCGCTCACACCGTGCCGAGCGCGCGGCTGGACTCTCGCAGGTCGTCCACCACGGGCTCCGTTACGGGCACCGGACGCTCGGCGTCATGCCGCTCAACCACACGATGGGCATCCACTCGCTGCTCGCGGCGTCGCTTGCGGGCGGCTGCTTCGTCGTGCAGCCGGCCTGGGACGCGGAGGGTGCGCTACGGCTCATCGAGGAGGAGCGACTCGACTCGCTCTACCTGGCGCCCACCGTCTTCTACGACCTCGTGCACCATCCGCGGTTCGCCGAGCTCGACACGTCCTCGGTTCGCACGATCGCCTACGCAGGGGCCCCGATGACGAGCACGCTCGTCGAGAAGGTGACCGCGGCGTTCGAGCCCGAGATCTTCGTCAACCACTACGGCTCGACAGAGATCTACACGTTCTCGGTTCACCGCGACCAGCGGTCGAAGCCCGGGTGTGCCGGACATTCGGCCCTGAACGCGCGCCTTCGTCTCGATCCACCGGGCGAAGGTGAGATCCTCTGCCACATGAGCTCCGACGAGGCCTTCACCGGGTACTGGAACCGCCCCGACGCGGACGCGAAGGCGATCCGCGACGGCTGGTATCGCACGGGAGACGTCGGGCGGATCGACGGGGACGGTGACCTCTGGGTGGTGGGCCGCGTGGACGACATGATCGTCTCGGGTGGCGAGAACATCCATCCGGCCGAGGTCGAGGACGTGCTCGTCCGCGCCGCGGGCGTGCACGAGGTGGCGGTCGTCGGGGCGCCCGACGAGCGCTGGGGACAGCGCGTCGTCGCATGCGTCGTAGCCGACGCGGACGTAACCGCCGAGGCGCTCGACGCGTTCTGCCTGGCCTCGAAGACACTCGCGCGCTTCAAGCGGCCTCGCGAGTACCGCTTCCTCTCCGAGCTGCCGAAGAGCGCCTCGGGCAAGATCCTCCGCCGGTTTCTCCGCGAGCAGGAGGTCGAAGCATGAGCGCCAGCGAGTACGACGGCTTCCGGGTCGGGCGCGATGCGGAACGCGGCGTCGCCACGATCACGCTCGACGTGCCCGACAAGGTCAACCGTGTCTCCATGGTCGCCCGCGGTCAGCTCCGGCGCGTGTTCGAGGAGCTCGAC
>JBBDMN010000156.1:0-21263 GCA_040878305.1 Gaiellaceae bacterium | reverse complement strand
ACTGGGTCGATCCCAGCGGAACGATCGTCGGCACCGACACGCATACCCAGCCCGACGTCGACTTCCACGAGCTCGTCGGCGTCGGCAGCTAGACGCCTCGAAATCTCCACCGAGAGGTGGTCATCTGGGACGACCGGGGTCAGGTCTTCCACGTTCCACCCCCTAGCACCCGAGGACCGGGGTCAGGTCTCAAGCTACGTATACGCCGACGACCGCCCGACCGTACTGGTCGATCCAAGCGAGATGCGGCTGTGCGCGATAGCCCCTTCGGGCCTTGGGACGTCTCGACGCCACGAACTTGCGACGAGAGCACCTCAGGTCGGTCTTGAATAGGATCGCTGTGGCGAGTCACGACAAGCGGATCACCGACTCAGAGGGGTAGGTATGGGCCACATCAAGGTGCAGTACCGCGAGGATGTCTTTGCACATAGAGGATCGGGTGACACGTCACGCGAGCGCTTCCCGGAGGGACCCATGCCGCTCCGCACCCGTCTCGGTGCCGCCGTCCTCGTGGCGGTCGTCTGCAGTCTCGTGCTCGGCTCCGCGGCGCCTGCAAGGCCGTCGGTCGCGCAGGGAGACGGGGCAGGACAACTCGGCCTCGTCGGCATGGATCACGTCGGCATCACCGTCCCCGACATCGGCGAGGCGGTGGCGTGGTTCGAGAGAGTGCTCGGCTGCAGCGGGCCGTTGACGTTCGGCCCCTTCGGCGACCCCACAGGCACCTTCATGCAGGACCTGCTCGGAGTCCATCCGCGGGCCGTGATCGAGCAGATCACGATGATCCGCTGCGGTCGCAGCGCGAACATCGAGCTCTTTGAGTACGACGCGCCCGATCAGCTGACAACGTTCCCGAAGAACTCGGATTGGAGCGGACACCACATCGCGTTCTACGTCTCCGACATCGATGCGGCGGTCGCGCACATGGTGGCGAACGGCGTCGAGAAGCTTCTCGGCCCGCTCCCCGTCACCGAAGGCCCGGCAGCCGGACAGACGATCAACTACTTCCGCGCGCCGTTCGGGACCTACATCGAGCTGATCAGCTACCCGAACGGTATGGCGTACGAGCGCGACCCCGGCCGGCCCCTGTGGTCGCCGAAGCGGAACGGCCCCGACTCCGTCGCCACGACCGTCCCCAGCCTCCTCGGCGTCGACCACATCGGCATCACCGTGCCGGACATCGACGCGGGGGTCGCGTGGTTCGAGGACGTCCTCGGCTGCAGCGCGCCCTTGACGTTCGGGCCCTTCGGCGATCCCGTGGGCACGTTCATGCAGGACCTGCTCGGCGTCCACCCGCGAGCCGTGATCCAGCAGATCACGATGGTCCGCTGCGGCAACGGCGCCAACGTCGAGCTCTTCGAGTACACGGCGCCCGATCAGGACCGGACGTTCAGGAAGAACTCCGACTTCGGCGGCAAGCACATCGCCTTCTACGTGCGGCACATCGGCAAGGCGGTGGCGTACCTCCAGGCAAGAGGAGTCGAGAAGCTGCTCGGCCCGCTCCCCGTCACGGACGGTCCGGCAGCCGGGCAGACGATCAACTACTTCCGCGCACCGTTCGGGACGTACATCGAGCTGATCAGCTATCCGAAGGGCATGGCCTACGAGGAGACGGCCGCGACTCCGCTCTGGGATCCCCGCGACAACCGCCCCTAGCTCGTCGACGGCACGCGGGCGAACGCGGGGTCGCGCCGGGCCTGGAATATCGCGTCGCGATCGGCGGTTGTCGTGGACAGTGAAACCGAGAGCAGGGAGGGACGTGCGATGAAGATCGGGATCATCGGCGCCGGTCACATCGGCGGCACGCTTGCGAGGCTCTTCGTCGATGCCGGGCACGAGGTGGCGGTCAGCAACTCGCGCGGGCCTGCGACGCTGGGCGCCGTCGTCGAGGAGCTCGGCCCTCGAGCGCAGGCGACTACCGCTGCGGAGGCTGCGCGGTTCGGCGAAGTCGTGGTCGTGTCGGTGCCCCTCGGTCGCTACCGCGAGCTGCCGAGCGAGGGCGTGCGGGCAAGGTCGTGATCGACACCAACAACTACTACCCGCAGCGAGATGGCCACTTCGAGGAGCTCGACAGCGACAACACCACGTCGAGCGAGCTGCTGCAGGCACACCTACCGGGCTCTCGCGTGGTCAAGGCTTTCAACGCGATCCTCTGGAGCCGGTTGCGCGACGATGGCCGTCCCGCCGGCGACGGCGAGCGCGTCGGGATCCCGATCTCGGGCGATGACGAGCAGGCGAAACGAACGGTCGCGCAGCTGATCGACCAGATTGGCTTCGACGCGGTCGACGCCGGCACGCTCGCCGAGGGCGGACGCAAGCATCAACCGGGAACCCCGGCGTACACTGACGGCCTGCACACCGGAGAGGTGCGCGCCCGTCTTTCTGCCTGAGTGGATGAAAGCGGTCGTCTATTCGCGGGCTGGCGGGCCGGACGTGCTTGGGCTGGTCGAGCGGCCTGTTCCTGAGCCGGGGCCGGGTGAGGTTCGCGTTGCGGTGCGGGTCTCGGGCGTCAACCCGACCGATTGGAAGGCACGCCGCGGCAGCGGTGGGAGTGGGCAGCTTCCGTTTCCCGAGGTCGTGCCGAATCAGGACGGGGCCGGCACGATTGACGCCGTCGGCGAGGGTGTCGACGCCGCGCGTGTCGAAGAGCGGGTCTGGCTGTGGGAGGCTGCCTGGCGCCGCGCGGACGGGACCGCGCAGGAGTACGTCATCCTGCCCGAGCGCCAGGCCGTGCGGCTACCTGACGGCGTTTCCTTCGATGTCGGCGCGAGCCTCGGCATCCCGGCGCTGACCGCGCACCGCTGCCTGACCGTCTCCGAGCTCGGACCGGATCGGCTCGCGCCGGGTGGGCTCGCCGCGCAGACCGTGCTGATCGCCGGCGGCGCGGGTGCGGTCGGCCACGCTGCGATCCAGCTCGCCCACTGGGCCGGAGCGCGGGTGATCACCACCGTCAGCAGCGACGAGAAGGCGAAGCTCGCGCAGGCGGCCGGCGCCGACCAGGTCGTCAACTACCGCGGCGGCAATGCCGCCGACGAGATCTGTCGCCTCGCCCCGGACGGCGTCGACGTCGTCGTCGAGGTCGCGCCGGCCCCGAACGCCGCCCTCGACGCCGCCGTGTTGGCGGCGAACGGCACCGTCGCCGTCTACGCCACCGACGGTGGAAACAAGCTCGAGCTGCCAGTCGGCGAACTGATGTTCCGCAACCTCCGCTACCAATTCGTGCTCGTCTACACCGTCGCGGCGGCGGCGAAGGATCAAGCGGTCGCCGACGTCACGGCCGCAGCCGCCGACGGCGCCCTGCCGGTCGGAGACGACGCCGGGCTGCCCTTGCACCGCTTCCCACTCGAGCAAACCGCCGACGCCCACGTCGCCGTCGAACGCGGCGCCGTTGGCAAGGTGCTCATCGATGTCAGCTGACGCGACCCCGATATCCAAGGGCCTGAGGGACGATCCTCGAATCCGCTACGCGCAGTAGCGACGGATCCCACCGGGATGGTGGGCGCCGCTAAAAGTGGGAGGTGACTCCTGCAGGATCTTCTTCGGCCGTGCCTGCTACGTCCGGATCCTCATACCACGAGTAGGCGTACTTGCCGTCGTCCAGCTCCCGCGCGAACGCGGACAGCTTCAGCGGATGGAACGTGTCGCACATCACGGCAAGCTCATGCGTCTCGGTCATCCCGATCGACTTCTCGGCGAGACCAGGATGCGGCCCGTGAGGGATGCCCGAGGGATGGAGCGTGATCGAGCCGACCGAGATGCCCTTGCGCGACCCGAAGTTGCCGGAGACGTAGTAGATCATCTCCTCCGACTGCAAGTTCGAGTGGTGGTAGGGGACCGGGACCGCGTCCGGGTCGAAGTCGAGCTTGCGCGGGCAGAACGAGCAGATCACGAAGTTGCGGCCCTGGAAGGTCTGATGCGAAGGCGGCGGCTGGTGGATGCGGCCCGTGATCGGCTCGAAATCGTGGATCGAGAAGGTCCAGGGGTAGAGGTAGCCGTCCCAGCCGACGACGTCGAAGGGGTGGTAGTCGAGGACGTACTCCTGGTAACCGCCCCGGACGCGGACCTTGACGAGGACGTCGTCCCGGTCGCGATGCGTGTTCAACTCGGCCGGCGGGTGGATGTCCCGGTGGTAATAGGGCGCCCCTTCGAGAATCTGGCCGTACTGGTTGCGATACCGCCTCGGGATCTCGATCAGACCCGGTGTCTCGAAGACGAGGTAGCGCTGCGGGCCCTCGGGCGCGAACCGATATGTCGTACCGCGGGGGATCACCACATAGTCCCCGTCCTTGTACGGCACATCCCCGAAAGTCGTCTCGAGCGTCCCGGTTCCCTCGTGGACGAAGATCACCTCGTCGCCCTCGCCGTTTCGGAAGAAGTAGTCCATCGAGGAGTCCGGCCGGCACAGCGAGATCTCGACGTCCGAGTTCCACATCAGCGTGCGCCGGCCCGAGATCTCGTCGCCCTCGGGCTCCACGTCGTAGGTCGACATGAGCCGGTGCGCGTGGGTGTCCGGCACCCACTCCTCGCGCTCGATCGGCGTAAAATCGCCAAGCGCCTTGACTCGGCAGGGCGAGACGAGGTGATAGAGGATCGACTCGTTCCCCGTGAACCCCTCGAGCCCCATCACCTCCTCGGTGAGCAGGGTCCCGTTCTCTCGGAACACGATGTGTCGTTTGCGCGGAACGTCCCCGCGGCGCTGATAGAAGGGCATGGCGGTCCCTTTCGAAGTCGTTTCAGACAGATCCAGACTACTCTGAGCAATCGCTTTCGAGGGGAGGGGTGATGTCACATGTCGTTTTGCCGGGGCGGTTTCGTCTCTGCCTTCTGGCCGCCGCCCTCTTGGGGCTTCCGGGCGCCGCGTCGGCGCTCTCGGGGCAGCAGCCGTCCGCGCTCCATCGGTGACCCACGGCGTCGTCGTCGGCGACGTCACGGCGCGGTCTGCAGTGCTCTGGGCGCGAGCCGATCGTGCGGCGACGCTGAACGTGACGCTGTCGGGCGGCGGCCACGGTCCAGTCGAGCGGATTGCGGTCGGAGCCTCCGACTACACGGGCACGGTCACTCTCGACCACAGCCTCGCCTTCGGCGGAGACGTCGCGGGGCAGAACGTGTGCCGTGATACGCCGGAGGGATTCCCGATCATGGACACGATTCGGGAGTGCGAACCGGATGTCTTCGTCGGGCTCGGCGACATGATCTACGCCGACAACGCGTGTGACGCCACCGGCGGCCGGTACGGGAACTGCCAGATCGGCGGTCTCGGTGTCGCGGTCGACCTGGCGGGCTTCTGGGAGCACTGGCGGCATAACCGGGGCGATCGCGCTAGTCAGCGTTCGCTAGGAACCACGAGTTACGTCGGAGTCTGGGACGACCACGAGGTCGTGAACGACTTCGGTCCGCTGACAGACCCACCTACCGAGCCGCCGTACGTAGAAGCACATCTGCTTCCACTCGACGGGTTTCCCGCCGACGAACGGGCGTGACGGCTGGGCAAACTTCGACCAGCAGACGGGCTTCGAGCACGAGCTGCTCGGCACTCTGCGATTCCTGGCGGACCGCGAGATCGGCAACACGGTCTGGGTCACGACGGACGTGCACTTCGCTGAGGTCTTCCGTGACAGGCCGTTCGCGGATCATTCAGCGTTCGTGGTTCACGAGCTCGCGACCGGTCCGCTCAACGCCGGAATTTTTCCGAACCGCGACTTCGACCAGACTCTGAACCCCGAGCGGCTCTTCTTCTTCGGCCCCGAGACCGCCGCTGCGGTGACGTCGTGGGCAGAGGCGAAGCGCTGGTTCAACTTCGGAACGCTCGAGGTGAGGCAGAACGGGAGGCTGACTGCGGGCATCGTCGACACGGCCGGCGAGACGCGGTTCTCACTCGAGCTCTCCCCATAGAGCCGAGCGTGCAGCGGGGAGCGCTGCTCGCGCTCCCCGCTTCCCTGCGTCGAAGCCTATGGAGTCGACTACTCGCCGGGCGTTGGCGCCGAGGGGTCGGTCTGCCAGATGCCGAAGTCGTTCCCGTCGGTGTCCTTGCAGGCCGAGAACCAGCCCATGCCGGGTACTGGCATGGGCTCGCCCGACTCGCCGCCGAGCTCGCGAACGCGGGCCGCGCCGTCGTTGATGTCGTCGACGTCGAAATACACGCGGATTCCGTCAGCATTGCCTTCCGGGTTGTTGTAGACGGCACCGCCCATATTCTCGCCGAGCCGTGTCATGTGGTACTCGACCGGCCCCCCGTACTGCTCGAACTGCCAGCCGAAAAGCCCGCTCCAGAACTCACGTCCCTTCGCGGTATCGCCTGCGGGAATCTCGATGTGTACCGGCTGTCCGGCCATAGCCACTCCTGTCGTGTCGGGTTCGGCGGAGCTATCGCGTCCACCTGTTGTCATTCAATACGACGAACGACGTCACGCGTTTTCGACACCGAGCGCGAGTGCCCGCGGGTGCGGAGCTCGCCAGGAGTTGAGAAGGCGAGGGGCCGGCCGAGCCGACCGACCCCTCTATGCCGACTTAGACGTGACCCGGCTCGCGCCGTCGAGTTGCGAACGCCGCGGCCGCAATGAGCAGCCCCGCGCCTGCAAGTCCGCCGGCAATTCCGGCGGCAGTGGCGGGATCGACTGACGGCAGGTCGAACCCGGATCCGGTGTCCCCGGCCACGATCGGCTCGGACTCGATGCCGCGCGTAATGAGGGTTGCCTCGTCATGCACGGCTGGCAGCGACTGCGCCTCGATACCGCGCGCTGTAAGGGTTGCCTCATCGTGCGAAGCCGCGAGCGGCTCGATACCGCGCGCGGTGAGCGTTGCCTCGTCGTGCGACGCTGCGGGCGTTCCAGGTTCGATACCGCGGGCGGTGAGGCTTGCCTCGTCGTGCACGGCCGCGAGCGTTCCGGTCTCGATGCCGCGGGCCGTGAGCGATGCCTCGTCGTGCGCCGCCGCGGGCGTTCCGAGCTCTCGGGCCGTGAGAGCCTCGTCGTGTGCCGGCGCAGCAGGCTGAATGCCGATACCCCGGGCAGTGGACGATGCTTCGTCGTGCCGCGCGACCGCGAGCGTTCCGCGCTCGATGCCGCGGGCGGTGAGGGTGGCCTCGTCGTGCACAGCTGCGGCAGGCTGAATCCCGATGCCCCGAGCCGTGAGCCCAGCCTCGTCGTGCCCGCTGACGCCGACCTGGACCTGCGCTCCCGCGGGGTCCGGCTGTGCGAACGCTGAGCTCGAAGCCCCCACTGCGGCCGCGGCCGCGATGCTCAGGACCACAGCTGCCTCGCGAAGGCCGTGCCCCTCCACGTCCGGCTCGTCGAAAGCTCGCTCGAGCTCTGCCGGATCAAAGGAGAACGTGATCGCCTCGGCGTCCGGATCACGCAACAACGACTCGAGATCGGACCTCGCCCAGCCAACGTTCACCGTTCGGTTCTCGGGATCGTGGTTGCCGGGAGCAGCCCGCAAGATCTCGAGAATCAAGTCGGCCGGTGGCTCCGAGGTCAACGCAGCCTCGATCGCTTCACGCGGCAACGTGGTCGTGACCGCATCCGAGTCCGCGGCGAACATGTCCCGCGTGCCGACGAGCATGGCTGTCGCGCTCGTCTCGTTCATACACGCTCCTTCCTGAGGGCGCCCTATTGTCGGCGCCATGTCTTCTAGACGCAAAGCGGAGACTCGATCTTCCCACTTTGCGATGAGTGTCTCATGCTCCGCCGCCAAACTCCAGCGGCTTGATGGCGGCGGGGTTCGTTTACCCGGGCTCGCCGGGAGCAGCGACGTAGCGATCGGCCGAGCGGAGGACTTTGGCTTTTGCGTCCTCGGCGACGACCCTGTCCCACCACGCGCCATAGACGCGGTCGAACTTCACCCGCTCGAGGATGTCACGGATCCGCTTGATCTCCGGTGCCGGCAGCGGGATCAGGTTCGGGTAGCTGTACATGAAGCTGACCCAATCGCGGTCGGACACGACCTGAACGATGTCTCCCACCAGGAGCGCACCGCGCCCGCTCGCGCCGGCGCTCCAGAGGCAGACCGTGGCGCCTTCGAAATGCCCGCCGAGCCGAACGAGCTCGAGCTCGTCGCTGACGCGTCGGCGTTCACCCGACCAGAGCTCGATCCGGTCGGACGGGCGGACGACCCATTCGCTATCGGCCTCATGCAGGAGGACGCGAGCATCGAAGCGCTCTGCCCATTCGACCATCGCCGAGTAGTAGTGCGGGTGGGAGATCGCGATCGTGTGGATGCCGCCCGCGCGCGCGAGGGCGTCCGCCGTCTCGTCGTCGAGCAGCGTGACGCAGTCCCAGAGCAGGCCGTCGACGAGGAGCGCCCGTTGGCCGATGGCAAACGACGGCTCGGTGCCGATCCCGAGGAGACCCGCCTCTACCTCATCGACGACGTTGCGATGATCACGCGCTGAGCTCGACCATCGTCGTCCACAGCTGGCCGTCGTGGCCGACGTACTGCCGCTCGTCGAGACAGATCGAGCAGGCGACCGGCGGGTCAGCCGAGGGCGAAAACTGCGTTCCGCACGTCACGCAGATGAACGCGTCCACCCTTCCCACGCCTATCGTCAAGACGCCCGCGTAGCGAGCCTCTTCAGATGGAGCCAGCCGGGATCGAACCGGCGACCTTCGGCATGCCATGCCGACGCTCTCCCAGCTGAGCTATGGCCCCAGGAGGGTCCCAAGTCTAGCCGTGAAGTCGAAATCCTCCGCCCAGTTGATACCGATCCGCTGGTTGTTGCGACACGGATCAAGGCGAAGTTGAAGATACGCACGGCGTCGCGTCTCATCGAACGGGATGAAGAAACACCGATCGAGATCGACGTTGTATGCGGCGACAGCATCAATTTCCGAGGCCGAGTAGAACTTCTTCACGAAGCCGTCTCGACATCTGCGCGCTGAGTAGAACGGAACAGCGAGCACCGAGCCTTTGAGGACGGCGGTCTTGCACTGCACCCGGATAAGGCGAGGTCGTAGATCGAAGATCAGGTCGTATCGCTCACCGTCGGTCAGCGGCCGGAAAACACCGACGCCGAGCACCGCGGCTGCGTGCGCAATGGCGAGTTCAGCTACAGCGCCCTTCTGGTCGGTTGTAAGCACAACATAAGTTTAGTTTGCGTATCGGACAACGCTAGCCTACTGCGACCTCGACGGACGGCACATCGCTCCACAAATCCTCGAGGCGGTAGAAGCCGCGCGTCTCAGGCGTGAAGAGATGAAGCACCACGTCGAGGTAGTCGGCGACGATCCAGCTCGCCTCGACGACACCCGCGGTCGAGCGAGGCAGCAGACTCTGGTCCTTCTTCAGCGTGCCGGCGACCTCGTCGTAGATCGCCTTCGTCTGGCGTGCGTTCCGACCGGTTGCGATCACGAAGAAGTCCGTGAAGTCGCAGACGCCTCGCATGTCGAGGATGGTGACGTCGGTGGCCAGCTTCTCCTGGCAGAGAGCGGCGGTACGGCGTGCTTGCTCGAGCGGGTTCAGGTCGGGGTGCGTCCTTTCTTCCTCGGTGGAAGTCTACTCAGCGGGCGCGTACAGGCCTAGCCGCACGATCGCCTCGGCGACGCCCGCCGGTACGAGATCGTCGATCGGCTCACCGCGCGCGGCGCGCTCACGAACGAGGGACGAGGAGACGGCGACGGGCTCGAGGTCGAAGTAGGAGACGCGGTCGGGCGCCGAGAGATGAGCGTGTGTCTCGTGCACGCGGTCGTCGGGGACGCCCGGCCGCATCGCCACAGCAAGACGAACGAGCTCGAGCACCCGATCCGGATTCTTCCAACTCGGAAAGTCGGCGAGCTCGTCGGCGCCGAGGACGAACACCGCGTCCTCCGGCTTCCTGGCCTCCAGCGAATCGACAGTACGCGTGTGAGAGTCGAGCTCGACCTCGACGCCGGGCACGTCCTCGAAGGCCAGGCGCGCCAGTTCGAAACGGGTCTCCGCGGGAGTGGTTGCCTGTTTGTGCCCGGGATGGGCGACGACAAGGATGAGGAGCCTTTCCAGCCCGAGCTCAGCGATCGCCGCGCGCGCGAGGGCGACGTGACCGAAATGCGGCGGGTCGAAGACGCCGCCGAGAATGCCAAGCCGCGCTATTGCCACTCGAGCACTTCGCCTTCCAGCTCGACCTCCGCTCCGCGTTTCACGCCGGCTCGACGAAGGGCGTCCTCCAGCTCGTCCGGCGGTGGGGGGGTGCCGACGACCCTATAGCCGCCGTCGGTGCGGAGAATCCGGAACCGTGGTCCTCGGCGCGGCCGTGGCCGATATTCGAGGAACTCCGGGAGGACATCGTCGGTCGTTTCGTCGGGTCTCTCGACCCGGCAGAGCTCGAAAAGAGCGCGCTTGAGCTCGTCGATCCCCGCCCCGGTCACACACGACGTCGGGATGATCCGAGCGATCCGCTCGTCGCTGAGCTCGAAAGCAGGCGGATGTTCCAGCAGGTCGATCTTGTTCAGAACGACGAGCTGTGGCCGCTCGTCGAGTCCAGCGCCGTACGCCGTGAGCTCCCGGTCGATCGTCTGGAAACGCTCTTCGAGATCCTCCCCGGAGGCGTCGAGCACATGGACGAGGAGCCGAGCGCGCTCGAGGTGCGCGAGGAACTCGTGGCCGAGTCCAGCCCCGTCTGCCGCTCCCTCGATCAGACCGGGAACGTCGGCCACCGTGAGCTGTCTCCCGTCGGGGCCGTCCACTGTGCCGAGGACGGGTTCCAGCGTTGTGAACGGGTAGTCGGCGACCTTCGGCTTGGCGTTCGAGATCCTGCGAAGCAGGGACGACTTACCCGCGTTCGGGAACCCGGCCAGAGCAGCGTCGACGACGAGCTTGAGACGCAAGACGAGGTCGGCCTCGTCGCCCGGGAGACCGGTCTCGGCGAAGCGCGGAGTCTGGCGAGTAGGTGTCGCGAAGCGGGCGTTTCCGCGGCCGCCCGCTCCTCCGCGGCCTGCGACGAACCTAGCGCCCGGAGTCGTCAGGTCGGCCACGAGCCCGTCTTCGGAGTCCAGGATCTGCGTACCGACGGGCACACGAACCTCGATCGTCTCGCCGTCGGCGCCATGCTTGCGGCTGCCTGTGCCATTGCCTCCGTTGCCCGCACGGAGCAACTTCACGCGGCGAAAGGCTGAGAGATCGCGAAGCGCCGGGTCGACGAGCACCACGACGTCGCCGCCGCGGCCTCCGTCGCCTCCGTCCGGCCCGCCGCGCGGGACGTACTTCTCACGGCGGAAGCTGAGACCGCCGTGACCGCCGCGCCCGGCCTCGACGTGAATCGTGGCCTTGTCGTGAAACATGCCCCTCAGGCGAGACTACCGCTGGGCGCAAGACCGGGATCCGCTAGCGCGGATTCCGATCGCGCGAAAGTCCCTAAAAGCGTCCGCTTCGCGGCCGCGGCGCTGCTCTTCACGTCCGGCGTCTAGCCCTCGACGACCGAGATGAAGCGGCGCTCGCCGCTCCGGCCGAACTCGACGGTTCCCCCGCGCAGCGCGAAGATCGTGTCGTCGCGACCGAGGCCGGTGCCGGGGCCGGGGCGGAATTTCGTGCCACGTTGCCGAACGATGATCATCCCGGCCTTGACCGGCTGGCCGGCGAAGATCTTGACGCCGAGTCGCTTCGATTGCGAATCGCGCCCGTTTCGCGAGGAGCCGAGACCTTTCTTGTGTGCCATTAGGACTCGTCCTCCTTGTCGGCGAGCGCAGACTCGATGGCTGCGATCGCGCCCTTCCTCTTGGCGTGCTCCTGCTCGTACTCGAAAGCCGCGGCGAGCATCGGCCTGCTCCACTCCGGAGCAGCGTCCTTGATCTCGGCAACCGTCAAATCCTCGTAGCCGGTCGGCATCCCCTTCACCCGCTCGACGGTTTCATCCGTCGCCGTCGCCTTCGGCTCCGCGGCTGCGGTCTCCTTCTTTACCTCGCGCTTCTTGGCGCCGATCGACTCGATCTCGATCTGCGTAAGCGACGAGCGGAAACCCGTGTGGCGCCGGTAGCCGGTGCGTTTCTTGTACTTCCCGATGCGGATCTTCGGGCCCTTGACCGCTCCGAGCACCTTCGCCATGACCTTGAGGTCGCCCGGATCAAGCACCGGCTCGCCGTCACCGCCTACGAGAAGGACCGTCGGGGTGAACGTCGACCCCTCATCCTCCGCGAGCCGGTCCACGAGCAGCCGCTCGCCCTCGCGAACGCGGTACTGCTTCCCGCCAACCTTGATGATCGCGTAGGTCAATTGGAGCTCGTCTAGGGAAAACGCGGGCAGGTATGGCCCGCGGGAGGCCGCATGATAGCGGACGGCCCGGGCCGGAGGCCGATCGCGCGGCCTGGGAATGATGTGAAAGGGATTTCGCGCGATCGGAATCTGCGCTAGCGGATTTCGATCTTGCGCCAGCGCTATTGGCGGAAGTCCTCGATCCACTCCGACATGGGCACGTACTCGGCGGGAGCCGGAGTGGCCACCGCGACGGGAGCTTGGGCGACGTCAACGTCGCCGCCAACTTCGCCGTCGCCGTTCGCCGCCGGCTTCTTGCGCTTTCGTCCTCCGCGCGTTCCTCGGCGGGCGCGCTTTCGCTTCGGCGGCCCGTCGGCGGCGACATCAAGGTCGTCGATCTCCGTGTCCGTCTCCGTGTCCGTCGCCGTCTCCGCCTGGATCTCACGCACGCTCGCCGGCTGCGCCTCCGACACCGTGATTGGCTCTTCGGTCGCGACACGCTCGTCTGCGAGATCCGGCATGGGGACATGAATCCTTGGTGCCGGCTTCCGCCCGTCGACCTCGAGTGGGGCCTCTGCCGTGCCGGTCGCGGTCGGCTTCTTCCGACCCCGTCCGCCCCGAGTGCCGCGGCGGGTTCGCTTCTTCAGTTGTGCCTCCGCCGGCACCGATTCGCTCGCGACGACGTCGATCTCGGCCTCGACGAGCTCGGCTTCGGCTTCTACCGTCGGCTCATCGGGCTTGTCGATCGCTTCAACCGGCGGTCTTCTGCGACTGGGTTCGCGTGCCGGCTTGTCAGCGAGCTCTTCCGAGGCCGTCGGGGGCGTGGGTCTCTCGGCGTCTGCCTTTCGGCTCGGTGCCCGGGTCGGCTTCTCGGCTTCGGCCTCGAAGGTGATGGGTGTCGGGAGCGATGCGGCATCGGCGGGTGTGGCCAGAGCGACACCCTCGAGCACGCGGCCGACCTTCACCGTGACCTTCTTTCCGACGAGCTTTGCCGCGCCGGCCACCACGATCTCGATGCCGTCCAGCTTGCCGACACCCGCAGTCGCGTCATGCAGTCCGACTTCGACGAGCTTGACTTCGAGCGACGCACCTTCCTCGACCGGAGCCGAAGGGCGAAGCGCGTCGAGCTTGCCCTGGTCGAGCACCTCGAAATGATCGAGATGGACATGGCCGTTGTCAGCAGCCGGAACCAGGAAGAACCGGCGCCGGGCGGCAGCTTCGATCTCCTCGAGGCGGCTTCCACCCGGCCCCACGAGCAACGAGAGGATCCGCGGATGCACCGAGACCCGAAATGCCTGCACGCGAGATCCCTTGGCGATCTCACGGAGCTTCCGCTCGATCTCGAGGGCATGAGTCGCCTCCGAGACGACGATGCCGTCGCCTCCGCAGACGGAGCACTTCCTCGTGAGGATCTCGCGCGGTCCGTCCGTGACGTTCTGCCGCGTCATCTCCACGAGACCGAGCGGGGAGATCTCGACCACGTAGGTCTTCGTCCGGTCACGCTCTAGCTCCGTTCGGAGCGCGTCCTCGACCGTTGCCCGATTCTTCGGATTCGCCATGTCGATGAAGTCGATGACGATGATCCCTCCGATGTCGCGCAACCGCAGCTGCCGGACGACCTCCTTCACGGCTTCCAGGTTGTTCTTCACGATCGTGTCCTCGAGCCGTCCGGACGCTGATTTGCCGCGCGAGCCGACGAAGCGGCCGGTGTTGACGTCGATGACCGTAAACGCCTCGGCGTAGTCGAACACGAGGTACCCGCCCGAGGGTAGGTCGACCCGGCGCGCGAGCGTCGAGCGGATCTCCTGCTCGATGCCGAGGGCCTCGAAGAGGGGCGCCTTGTCGCGATAGCGATGCACGCGCTCGATCATGTGCGGTGACGTCTTCTTCAGGTAGCTGACGATGCGGCGATGCGTCCGGTCGTCGTCGATCTGCGCACCGGCGAAATCCCCGGCGAAGAGATCGCGGACGATGCGAAGCGGGAGCTCGGCCTCTTCGTAGACGAGCTCCGGGGCGGTTGCCGACTCGGCCTTTGCCTGGATCGTCTTCCAGAGCCGCTGCAGGAACACGAGGTCTCGCTCGACGTCCTCCGCTGAGGCCCCCTCGGCGGCCGTGCGCACGATGATGCCGCCGCCCTTGGGATCGAGGTTCTTGACGATCTCTTTGAGCCGCGTGCGCTCCTGCTCGTCGAGCCGGCGTGAGACGCCGAGCCCCTCGCCGTTCGGGACGAAGACGAGAAAGCGACCCGGGAGCGAGAGCTCCGTCGTCAGGCGCGCCCCCTTGGACTTCATCGGATCCTTGACCGCCTGCACGAGCACCGTCTGCCCGCGCTTGATCAGATCCTGGATCCTTCTTGCGCCCTTTCGGCCTTCGAGCTCGGGGCCGACGATCTCGTCGACATAGAGAAACCCGTTCTTCTCGAGCCCGATCTCGACGAAGGCGGCCTCCATCCCCGGGAGCACGTTGTCGACGACTCCCTGGTAGATGTTGCCGGCAATCGAACGGCGCTCGGGTCGCTCGAGGTAGACCTCCGCGACGCGATCGTCTTCCAGAAGCGCGACGCGTTGCTCGCCGACGTCGACCGAGATCAGCAGCTCCCGCTTCGCAGCTGGAAGGGGCGCCCGCCTGATCGGGGTCCTCCGCCTGTTCCGCGCCGCGGGCTTGCGATCCGTCTTCCTCTCCGTTTTCCGCCCAGACTGTTGCTCAGCCGGTTGCCCAGCCTGTTGCCCAGCCTGTCGCCCGGACGTGCGCGTTGACTTTCCGCGCGTGGCCTGCAGCTCGAGGGGAGCGTCCGCGGGCACCGTGGCACCTTCCGCAGCGCCCTGCGCCCCCGGCCTCTTCCTTCCGCGCCCTCCGCGGCTACCGCGGCGGCGCTTCTTCTTCGCTGCCTCCGAAGCCTCGACGGCTTCCGGGGCGTCTACTGCCTGGATCTCAGGCGGTGCCTGTACCTCCGTAGCCGCGGTCTCGACCGCAGCCTCTTGCTGTGCTTTCCCAAAGCGAAACCAACGTAGTGGCAAAGTAGAAATCTCCTCGTTCGATCCCGCGCGAACGAGCGGACGCCATCGGCAACTCCGGGCTCGCGCTGCGGGTATGTAAGACAACGGTCATATGACCTGACGACAGGCTAGCAGTCGGGTTCTCACGCAGCTGCGGGCCGCAGGCGTGAGCGACGGGCGCGAACTCCGCGAAGCCGCTGGGAGAGTCGGGCCCACGCCCACGGCTCGACTTCGCCGTAGCGTGTCTCTGACTGGCCTCGCGTCGACTCGAGGTACTCGAACCAGGCATCGGCTTCCTCGAGCTGCAACAGCTCTTCGGCAAGCTCCGTGTCCGGCATCGTCCCTCCCATTGGCTCGATCCGGGTGCATCCTAGAAGTCGCTCCGGATGGAGCTTCGTGGGGGGAAACGATGTTTCCCCCCACGTGCCCCCTTTCCTCTTCGCGCGGCACCGAATAGACCGCGGTTGGCCTCCCGGCCGGCATAGCCGGCCTTCGGCCACGAGCGTGCTCGCACAGCAGAACGTTGGGTTACGAGCGTGCGGTTCGGGCGCCGAGCAAGCGGCGCGCGATCATGCTCAGCGCCCAGGTTCCCGCTGCCGCTACTGCCGTGTTGGCGATTGGGGCAGGCGCGAAACGCTGGGTTCTGCGGGCCAGCTCGCGGAACGCGTAGCTCGCCGCCAGGGTTGCGCCGGCCGCGCCGGCTACAAGCGGGAGTCCATCGGGCTTCGTTTCCGATCCTTCGAGCGCTCGTAGCTGCGAAAGCATGCGGACCTGCTCGAGCGCGATGAGAGGTCGCGCTGCTGCTTTGCGCCCGCTCACGAGTGCGAGGAAAGCCGAGTGAACGACCGCGCCGCGAACGACGCCGGCAGAGACGGCCTCCCCGACGGCCGGGACACGTGAGGCGAGAGCGGGCGCGTGCTCTGCCGCTATCGCGATCTGCGAAGCGATCTCGCGTACTGGAAAGCCCTCGCCCGTTCGACACTCGACGACAAAGGGGGAGCGGACGAACGGTGCACGCCACTCCGCCTGCGGCCAGAGCTGCACGAGCACGATTGGGACTCCGGCGCGGTCGGCAGCGCGAACGAGGGCGTCGTCCTCGTCGCTCGGATCGCCCGCTATCACGCGGACGAGGACCGGCGCGCCGGCGACACTCGTACCGTCGCCCACTACGACCGCGCCGAGCTCGGCACCCGCACCGAGCTCACGCGCGAGCTGCTCGGCGAGCATCCCACTGACCACGATGGAGCCCGCCTCCGACGGCGAGAGCCCATCCTGCATCGTCCGGAGGACGCTGCGCGCCTCGAGTGCTACCGCCCGCAGACTCGCGCCGCTCACCGGAGCTGCCGCCCCGCGATTACCCCTCGCGCGTGGATCCCCTGGAGGACGCCTATCAGAACGAGGTTCGTCACCAGCGAGCTTCCCCCGACGGCGACGAACGGAAGCGGGATTCCGGTTACGGGCGCCACGCCCATCGTCATACCAACGTTGACGAAGATCTGGAACACGAGCGCAAAGACCAACCCGCCCGCGACCATTGCCCCGTAGAGATCGCCCGCGACCGTGATCACGCGTAGTCCTCGCCAGACGACGAGAAGGTAGAGCAGCAGGAGGATCGCCGACCCGACGAAGCCACGCTGCTCGGCGAGCGAGGCGAAGGCGAAGTCAGTCGCGTGCTCCGGAAGGTAGTCGAGGCGGGTCTGGCTCGCGTCGACGACGCCGCGCCCGGTCAGGCCGCCGGCACCGACCGCGGTGATCGACTGGTTCACGTTCCAGGTGAGGCCGGACGGATCGCGGTCGCGGTTCAGAAGACCGGTGAGACGATCGGTCTGATACGGCTTCAGCACCTCGACACCGGCTGACGGCAGAAGCCAGAGCACCGATAGCAAGATGAGGATCCCGACCGCGAGCAACGCGAGCAAGTGCCGCCAGCGGACGCCCGCGAAGAAGAGGAGAGCGAACAGCGCAGCCGTGTAGACGAGCGCGGTCCCGAGATCCGGCTGCAGGAACACGAGGAGGATCGGGGCGCTCCCGAGGCCGATCGCGGACATGATCGTCCTGCGGCTCGTCACTCGCCCGGCGCGCTCGACAAGGAACCCCGCGATGGCGAGCACGAACAAGACCTTTCCAAGCTCGGAGGGCTGGAACTGGAAGGAGCCGACGTCGATCCACCGCTTCGAGCCACGAATCGTCTCCGCGGCCAGGAACACGAGGATCATCAGCGCGAGCGTCACGCCGTATAGGACTCGCCAGTGGCGCCGCGCGAGCTCGATCGGCACGGCCGCGGCCACGATGAGACCCGCGAAGCCGAGTCCCGCGGCGATCGCCTGGCGGATCACGTAGTAGCTCTCTTCGCCCGGAACGTCGAAGCGCGTGATCCCCGAGACGACCCACAGTCCGTACGCGACGAGCCCGCCGGCGGCGGCAAGCATGACCCAGTCGAGCCGTCTGAGAAACTCGAGCGGCCGGGTGTCGACGCGGCTGCCTGCGACGCGAATCCGCGGGCGTTCGGCGATTCCGATCACGAGGGCCCCCTCATCAGTCGGTCTGCACCAGGACGCTCGGAGGCGCCTTCGCTCCGAAGAAGCTCTCGAACACACGCAGAGCCGCAGGCGCGGCAGCGGTCGAGCCGTGGCCGCCGTTCTCGATCAGCGCGCAGACGACGATCTTCGCGTTGTCCGTCGGCCCCCAGCCACACCACCAGGACTGGTCCTCGAGATGGTCGCTCGGGTAGCCGGGAAGTGGCACCACCTTCTCCGCGGTTCCCGTCTTCCCCGAGATCGGGACCGCGTAGTTGGCGAAGCTGCCCGACGAGGTCCCGCTGCTCGAATGGGTCGCAAGGTAGAGCCCGTCCCGCACAGCATTGAGCGCTGCCGGATCGACACCGGAGGCCCGGGGCGGGCGGGGAGCGAATCGCCGGAGGACGACGCGCGGCGATCCCTTCGCGCCGGCCTGCTCGACATTCGAGACGAGGTAGGGAGAGACGACATCCCCGCCGTTGGCGAGCATCGCGTAGAAGGCGGCCATCTGCAGCGGCGTCACGAGGAGATCCTTCTGACCGATCGCGAGCTGGATCGAGTCGCCCGGGTTCCAGGCGCGGTCCCAGTCGCTCTCGAACGTCTTCCAGCGCCAGTCGGGGGTCGGGAGGAGACCTTCCGCCTCGCCGCCGATGTCGAGCCCGGTCGCCGCGCCGAAGCCGAACCGGCGCGCCCATTGCTGCATTCGCGTCCGGCCCTCGGTCCCGCGCTCGTAGAAGCGGTTCCCGATCTCGTCGAAGTACGTGTCGCAGGATTCCGCGAGCGCCTCCGGGAGCGTCATCGGGCGGTTCACGTTCGGGTTCCAGTTCTGAAAGCGCTGGCGATCGAGCCCGTAGTACGCCACGGGCGAGCACTGCAGCGACTCATAGGCGGAGAAGACGTGCTCCTGCATTCCCGCGAGCGCGGTGACGGGCTTCCAGGTCGAGCCGGGCGGATAGAGACCCGCGAGCGCGCGGTTCAGACCCGGATAGTTCGCGCGGCTGGCGACCTCTTGGTCGAGAAGCGGCTCGAGCTTCTTCGGATCGACACGGCCGACGTAGACCGACGGCTTGTAGGTGGGCGCGGACGCCATCGCGAGGACGGCGCCGTCGCGCGGGTCGAGCGCGACGATCGCGCCGCCGTTCGCCGCCCAGTTGTCGTTCTGGTGCGCGAGGTCGATCCCGTAGCGGAGCGCCTCCTCCGCCGCTCGCTGCAGCCGGATGTCGAGCGTGAGCCGGAGCGCGAATCCGGCTTGCGCTTCGCGCCGGAGCTCGAGCTCGCTGACCTGGTTCCCGAGCGAGTCGACGCGGATCTGCGCGAGACCGTCGCGGCCCCGGAGCTCCGTGTCAAAAGCCGCCTCGACCCCGGCCTTGCCGATGCGATCTCCCCCGCGATACCCGTCCCGACGGAGCCGCTTGAGCTCCTCGGGCGAGATCTCCCCGACATAGCCGAGGATCTGAGCCGCGAGGGTCGAGTACGAGTAGTCGCGGAGATAGACCTGGGCGATCTCGACGCCGGGGAACTCGGACTGGTGCTCGTACAGGTAGTTGACCTGGTCCTCGCCCACCGAGGTCTTCACGATGATCGGCGTCAGCGGGTCGGCTCGGCCTTCGTCGACCTCGCGCGCGAGTGCCTTAGGAGAGACCTCGAGCACCTCGGCGAGCCGTTGCACGAGCCCGTACCGGCCTTCCTTCGGCATGTCACCGATCCAGAGCTGGACGGCCGTGCCCGCCACGTTCGAGACGATCGCCCGGCCGCGCCGATCGAGGATCGGCCCCCGCGGTGCCTCTACCCGAACAAGGCGGAGCTGGTTGTTCTGCGCCGCGTTCAGGTACTCGTTCCCCGACAGCACTTGGAGCGACCAGAGACGGAGGAAGAGCAGGCCGAAGGCGATCAGCGTGACAGCACCGAGGATGCCGACGCGAAGCGCCAGAGCAGGCGCCATCCGGTACGGCTCGCGAACACGCGGATCGGGCGGGAGGAAGCGCCCTGACGCCGAGCGGCGCTCGTGATAAGCGCCGTCAGACAACGACCTCGACCTCCCGAGACGGCTCGAAACCGTCACCTTGGTGGACGGTCGCATGGACGAGCGCATATACCGGGATCGCGAGAACCAGGTTCGCGACCAACGTCGGGACGAGGACCGTTACGAGCGCGTGCCGCGCGACGACTTCCTCTCCCAGCAGGTAATGGAGCACGAAAGCGAAGACCGCGGCGAGCACGGTGAGGGCGCCGACGGCGACGATCGGAGCCAGGCGCCGGCCGCGCCCGGTGGTCTCTGCATACCTCCCCGCCCAGAACCCGGCGAGGGTGAGCACGAGCGAGGTGATCCCGAGCGTCTCGAGCGTGAGGAGATCGACGACGATGCCGCCGGCGAAGCCGAAGACCGCTCCGGGCACCGAGCCGCGGAGCAATCCGAGTGAGATCACGACGACGAGCAGGAGATCCGGTGCTCCTCCGCCGAACACGAGCGAGGAGACGATGACTGCTTGCAGCATCGCCGCCGCGAACAAGAGGGCCGATCCTCGAAGCGACACGCCCAGGCTCACCGCGGCCGCTCCGACGGCACGAGCACGAGGACCGCATCGAGGGAGCCGAAGTCGACATAGGGATCGACCTGGACCTGCTGGAACAGGTCGGTGTCGGTCTGTCCGACGCTCGTCACGTCGCCGATCGGGATCCCCCTCGGGTAGAGCGAGCTCAGACCGCCCGTGCGCCCGCCGGCGGTCACGACATCGTCCCCGAACTTGATCACGTCTTGCTTGCGCACCCGGTCGAGGACGAGCGTCTCGCGCGTGCCGCGCGCGTGTCGCACTATCCCGGAGGCGCCCGTACGGAGGTCGACAGCCGAGACCGCGGCGTCCTGGTCGGTGAGCAATTGGATACTCGCCGTACCCCGGGTGACGCGAGTGACGAGCCCGACGAGGCCGTCCGCCGTCACGACGGGATCGTTGATGCGCACGCCGTTCTTGGAGCCGGCGGCGACGACGATCGCCTGCGTGAAGACGCTGGCTGGGCGGCCGATCACCTCGGCGGGAATCGAATCGAAGTCGTCGGGAAAGCGGGAGCTGTCGAGGTAGTCGAGCAGGTCACGCAGGTAGACGTTCTCCTGGAGCGCGAACTCGCTCTGGATCGTGCGCTGGCGGAGCTCTCGGTTCTCGACACGCAGACGCTCGGCCTCGGAGCGCGCCTCGAGCAGGCTGTCGGCCCAGCCATAGGCATCGCGAAAGGGCTGCGCGACGCGCTCGAAACCCACTGCGAACGGGCGCAGAACCGTCGACCCGGCGGACTGTACGCCGGTCAGCGGGCCGTCGCTTCCGGAGCGGAAAGAAAGGGTGATGAGCACTAGCGACAGCAGCACGAGGCAGCCCACGGCGAGGCGGCGCCGAAGTGCGCCTCCCCCGCGTGAGCCGAGCGGTGTCGTCGGGATGCGCCGGACAGTCACGCCCAGCGCCGCCGATCGCGCGCTGCGTCCTCTGGGCACGACGGCCCAGTCTAGCTAGCTGGCTGGCGCGTAGTCCGGAATCCGCTCGCGAACTCCGGGCGCGCGAACATCCACGAAGGCGACCGCTTCGCGGCCGCGGCGCTGCTCTTTCTCATC
>JBBDMN010000155.1:0-3873 GCA_040878305.1 Gaiellaceae bacterium | reverse complement strand
AGGCCGAACGCCCCCGAGACGACGAACCCGATGAACGAGAGCACATGGAGCCCGATGACATGCGGCCCTTCTCGCGCGAAGACGCCGACAATCGAGGAGCCGAGCAGCCCCCCGAGGACGACGAGCGCGACCGAAAGCCGGTTCGAGGCCTGGTCGATGTGATCGTCGAGCTCGTCGAGGCCCGGATTCTCGAGCCGGACCTGGAAGGTTCCGTCGCGCATTCGCTCCAGGACGTCGTGCGCCTGGTAGGGCAGCTCCCTCACGATCGACCCGAGAGCGAGCGCCTCCATGCGCGCCCGCTGCGCGATCACGCGCGGCTGGTAGCGGTCCGCGAGGAGTCCTCGCGCATAAGGCTTCGCCACCTCGAAGACGTTGAAGTCCGGGTAAACCTCCGCTCCCACCGAGGCGAGCGTCGCGATCGCCTTATCCAGCATCACGAAGCGCGACGGCAGCCGGAGGTTCAGCGCGTAGATGAGCTGGAAGCCCTCCCGGATCACCTGCAGCGGATCGATGTCGGAGAGCCGCGTGCCGTAGTAGCGATCGAAGAGGACGCGCAGCTCCGCTCGGAACTCCTCTTCGCGCTCGGGTGCGTAGCGCACACCGAGCTCCCGCAACCGGCGCGGGATCGCGTCGATGTTTTCGGTCGCCGCGTCCACGAAGAGACGTGTGAGCTTCGTCATGTCCTCGTCCGTGAGCTTCCCGGCCTGGCCGAAATCGACGAGGCCGAGCTCTCCGGAGTCGAGGACGAAGATGTTCGCCGGATGCGGGTCGGAGTGGAAGAAGCCGTGACGGAAGACCATGGTCATCCAGGTGTCAGCCATCTGGTACGCCACGTCCCGACGTGCCTCAGGTGTCATCGCTGCAACGTCGAGCTCGGAAACCTTCCTCCCGCGGAGGAACTCGAGCGTCAGCACGCGGCCGGTCGAGTATTGGTGAATCACACGCGGGACGACGACGCCATCCTCGTGCTCGAAGTTGCGGTGGAACGCGTCGGCGTTTCGCGCCTCGTGGCCGTAATCGAGCTCGAGCCGGATGGAGCGTGCGAACTCGTCGACGAGCTCCTGCGGATCGATGAACTCGAGCGCACGCACGCGCTCCCGTAGCAGCTTCGCCGCCTGGTAGAGAAGTCCGAGATCCGCTTCGATCTGGCGTGCTGCAACGGGACGCTGAACCTTGACGGCGACCTCCTGACCGTCAGGGAGCACCGCTCGGTGCACCTGTCCGATCGACGCCGAGGCGATCGGCACCTCGTCGAACTCGACGAATGCCTGCTCGACGGTGAGCGCGAGCTCAGACTCGACCATCTCCCGGACCTGCTCGAAGGGGAACGGAGTGACCTGGTCCTGCAACCCGCGCAGCTCGACGACGATGTCGGGGGGCACGACGTCAGGTCTCGTCGACAGCAGCTGCCCGAACTTGACGAACGTCGGGCCGAGCTCGTCGAGCATCTCGCGGAGACGCCGTCCTCGGTCGGAGGCCGGCGCCGCGTGGTCGCGTCCGTTTCCCCCTGGCAAGAGATCGCCGAGCCGATTCCGGCGCAGGAAGTAGCCGAAGCCGTGGCGCGCGGCCACTTGCGCGATCTCCGAGAGGCGCCCTAGGCTGCGCGACGGCCCTGTCGAGCGGGAGACCATGCGCAGATTGTAGGGACGCTCGCTCTGCGGTCCAGGGCGCTGTTGTGGACAGGAGCACAGCGGCCGCGAAGCAGACGCCTTCAGGGATTTTCGCGCGATCGGAATCCGCGGGAGCGGATTCTGATCTTGCGCCAGTTACTCGAGCAGCTTCAACCGGTGCTCGAGCTGCGCGACGCGGAGCTCGAGCTCCGCCACTATGTCCCGCGACGCGATCCCGAGCTCGGCGCCGACGCGCGATGCGGCATCGCCCGTCGACTCACCGAGTCGCTGGGCCTCGCGGCGCCAGCTTTCGAGCGCGTCGGAAAGCGCCGCACGCATCTCGTCGCGGTCGATCCCGAGTTTCTGCGCCAACTCGTCAGCGAGGTCGTCCGCCCGCCCAGCAGCAAGCGCAAGGGCACCGATCCCCGCGAGGGTCAGGGTCTCGAGTGGACCTCTGCCCGAGGAGCTAGCGCGCGCGCCCATGCGGCCTCGAGGCACGTCGTTGGCGACGGCGCTCCCGCTTCGACGACTTCTCTCCCAGGTCTCCCGGGCCGGCGGTCGGGGCCGGCATCGGGGCAGGTTCCAGCGGCGGCTTGACGTGCTGGAAGCCGGTGTCACCGTCATCGTCGGCGCCCTCTTCGTCAGACTGCTCGTCGAGCAGCATGCCTCCCACGGACTCGACTCCCTCGAGTGCGCCGAGATCGTCGCGCCGCCGCGCGAACTCGGGCTCCCGCTCTTTAAGCATCGCGACCAGCGGGGCTGCCAGGAAGATCGAGGAGTAGGCGCCGAAGCCGATCCCGACGAGCAGCGCGAACGCGAAGTCCCTGAGCGTGTCTCCGCCGAAGGAGTAGAGAGCGGCGATCGGCAGCAGCGTGATGAACGTCGTCGCCAGGGAGCGCGGCAGCACCTCCCAGAGGGAGACGTTGCCGATGACTCGCAACGAGGCGCGCCGCATGAGCGGCACGTTCTCTCTCATGCGGTCGAAGATGATGATCGTGTCGTAGATCGAATATCCGAGCACCGTAAGGACCGCCGCCACGGTCGCCGTCGAGACCTCTCTCCCGGTCAATGCATAGACGCCCACGGTGATCACCACGTCGTGAGCGAGTGCGACGAGCACGCCTACGGAGTACTTCCACTGGAAGCGGAAAGAGATGTAGACCACGATCAAGAGCAGGCTTACGACGATCGCGAGCACCGCCGAGTTCGCGATCTGCCGGCCGAAGCTCTCGGAGACGTTCTTGGCGCCAAAGGACGTCGCCTCGACCGCGCTCGACAGCTCCTGCTCGAGCGTGTTCTGCTCGTCGATCGTGAGCGACTCGGTGCGGATCTGGAAATTCGAGTAGTTGCCGTCCACGGACTCTCCGCGCCCCTGGATCACCGCGCCCGCCTGCCCGATCCGCGCAGCTTGATCGCGCACCTCCTCGAGGGAGGTGGGCTGCGGCGTGCGGAATGTGACCTGAGTACCGCCCCTGAAGTCGATTCCGAGGTTGAGACCCAGGATGACGATCGCGGCGATCGAGATTGCGACGACGATCCCGGAGAATGCGAACCAGATCTGCCGCCTCCCGATGTAGTCGCGGCGGAGCCAGCGCGGGATGCCCTGACCCGTCGCACCCATCAGCCGCGGGTTGTCGATCCAGCCGAACCCGGCCAGGAGAGCGAGGATCGCGCGGGTCGCGAGGACGGCGGTCAGCATAGAGAGGCCTGTCCCGATCAGGAGCATGAGCGCAAAGCCGCGCACGCCCGCCGTAGCCACCGCGAAGAGCACCATCGCCGTGATCGCGGTGACGACGTTGGCGTCGACGATCGTGGCGAAGCCTTTCTTGTAACCCAGTGAGATGGCGGCGCGGACGGATCTTCCCGCGCGTACCTCTTCTTTGATCCGCTCGAAGATGACGATGTTCGCGTCCGCGGCGACCCCGAATGTCAGGACGAGACCCGCGAAGCCGGGGAGCGTCAGCGTGACGTTGAAGATGAGAATGGTCGCGTACAGGAAGGCGGCGTAGACGATCAGTCCGGTAACGGCGACGACACCGAGAAAGCGGTAGAAGAGGAGCAGGAAGACGGCGACGAGGAGAATTCCGCCGATGGCGGCGTGCCACGCCTCGGCAAGCGAGTCCTTGCCGAGCGTCGCCGATATGTCGGTCCGATCCAGCGTCTCGAACTTGACGGGAAGCGCGCCCGTCTGGAGGACGATCGCGATGTCCTGTGCCTCGTCGAACGACTCGAGTCCCTGAATCTGTGCCCGCCCTCCGCCGAT
>JBBDMN010000154.1:0-3896 GCA_040878305.1 Gaiellaceae bacterium | reverse complement strand
GGACGGCGGCGTCCCTCAGAAGGGGAGCGAGCCTGCGGCGTCGGATGCGAGGTCGAGGATCGGTTGCGCTGCGAAGAACGACCCCACGGTGACAAACACCGCCGCTGCGACCGCGACGCCGAGCGCATATTCCCTGGGCGGCGAGCCGCCTGCCGGAGCAAGGCGGAGCTCTGCGCCCGAGCGCATGTAGAGCCAGCGGACGACGTTCAGGTAGTACGCGAGCGAGAGAGCCGTAGCACCGACCCCGACGAGGACGAGCCACCAGTCGCCGGCCTCGTACGCCGCGGAGAAGACGAAGAGCTTTCCGAAGAAGCCGCCCGTCAACGGGAACCCGGCCATGCCGAGCATGAAGACCCACAGCGCCGCTCCGTAGAGCGGGCGCTCCCAGCCGAGGCCGGCGAGACCCTCGAGTCGCACCGGCAGGCCGAGCTCGCGCTCCCGCGCGGCGACGACCGCGAACGCGCCGACCGACATCGCGGAGTAGGGGACGAGGTAGAAGAGCAGCGCCTCCGCGCCGCGCTCGCTTCCCGCCGCGACCGCGATGAGCATGAACCCCGCGTGTGAGACCGAGGAGTAGGCGAGCAGGCGCTTGACGTCGCTCTGCGCCAGCGCCGCGAGGTTTCCCCAAGCGAGCGAGATGCACGCGATCACCGCGACCGCGATCGTCCAGATCTCACTCTCGTCGGGGAACGCGGTGACGAGCAGGCGGAGGGTGACGACGAGCGCAGCAGTCTTCGTCGCCGCCGACATGAACGCGGTCACGGAAGTGGGCGCGCCCTGGTAGACGTCGGGCGTCCACATGTGGAAGGGCGCAGCCGAGATCTTGAAGGCGAGCCCGGCGAGGATCATCGCCAGCCCGGCGACGAGAAATGCGTCCTCTCCCGCTCCGGCTGCCGCGATCTGCGAAAACCCCAGCTCGCCCGTCGCCCCGAAGACCAGCGCCGAGCCGAAGAGGAGCACCGCCGAGCCGAAGCCGCCGACGATCACGTACTTGAGGCCCGCTTCGAGCGAAGTGGCTCGCTCCGTGTCGAGCGCGACGAGGATGTAGAGGCAGAGCGAGAACCACTCGAGCCCGAGGAAGAGCGTCATCAGGTTCTCTGCTCCGACGAAGAACACCATCCCCGCCCCAGCTGCCGTGAGGAGCGCGTAGTACTCGCCGTGATGGTCGCGACGGCCCTCCGACCAGGAAGCGAAGACCACGACCGCGCCGGTGATCGCGAGGATCAGCTGTGCGACCGAAGCGAACTGGTCGCGGATCATCGACTCCGAGAGCAGCACCTCGGACCGGGGGCTCTGGTCGAAGAGGATGGCCGCGAAGACCGCCGCGACGACGAACCCTGCGAAGGCGACGACCGCCGCGGGGGTGCGGCGCATCCACGAGGGCGCGAGAACCGCCGAGAGCAGCGCAACACCGGAGGCGCCGAGCAGCGCGAGCGTCGGCGAGAGCGCGAGCCAGTCGACGTTCGGCGTATCGATCACTCGAAACCCTCCGAGATCACACGTGCCGGCTCGTCACCTGGAAAGGAGCTCTGGCTGACGAGCGCCGGCCAGACGGAGAGGGCGAGCAGGCAGGCGACGAGCGGGAGCACGAGCGCGAGCTCACCCGGCCGCAGGTCGAGCGCCTCGTCGCGCACGGCCTGCCCGGGCCGCACGTGCAGAACCGCCGAGATCAGCCTCAGCACGTACATCGCCGCGAGCACGATCCCGAGCGCGACGACCGCCGCGTAGCCCCAGCCGTCCTCGTAGGCGCCGGCCATGATCAGGAACTCGCCCGCGAACGTCGCCGAGCCGGGAACGGCGAGAGCGATCATCCCCGCGACGAGGAGGATCGTCGCCAGCGCCGGCCTCCCACGGGCCAGCCCTCCGAGCGCGTCGAGGTCTCCGGTCCCGCAGCGCCGCTCGACCATCCCCACGAGCAGGAACATCGACGCGGAAGTCAGCGCGTGGGCAACCGACAGGAGCACCGCACCGTCGAGACCGAGATCGTTGAAGGCGAAGAGGCCGATCGTGATGAGCCCCATCTGGGCCAGCGACGAGTACGCGACGATCCCCCGCAAGTCGGGAGCGCGAAACGCAAGCAGCGATCCGTAGACGAGCCCCGAGCCCGCGAGCACGAGCACGAGGCCGGTGAGATCCTCGACCGGCTCCGGGAACTTCGCGAGGACGATGACGAGGAACCCGTACACGGCGGTCTTCGAGACGGTCGCCGAGAGAACGGCGGTGACCTCGACCGGCGCCTCGCGATACGTCAGCGGGAGCCAGCCGTGGAACGGGAACAGCGGCGCTTTGACCGCGAACGCGACCGCGAAGCCGAGGAAGATCCAGAGGTTGTCACTGGTGCCGGAATCGACGAGGCTGAACGTGTCCTGCGTGACCCCGAAGGCGACGACCGAGGCCAGCATGAGAAGCGACCCCGCCATCGTGTAGACGACGAACGTCAGCGTTGCCGCTGACCGCCGCTCCCCGCCCCAGACCCCGATCAAGACGTAGAGCGGGATGAGCATTGCCTCGAAAGACACGTAGAAGAGGAGGAGATCCTGCGCGGCGAACGTCGCCACGACCGCGCCGGTCAGCAGGAGCATCAGCGCGTGGTAGGCGCGAGGACGGTCGCGACCGACCCACAGCGCATAGCCGATCGCGGCAGCCGACACGATCACGGTCGCGCCTGCCAGCCAGAGTGAGAACCCGTAGAACCCGACCGTGTACGAGATGCCGAGGCTCTCGACCCACTCGCGTGAGGTCCCGAGCTGGAGGCCGCCGTCGTCGAAGTCGAACCGCCCCGCCGCGACGATCCAGATGCCGACTTCCATCAGCGCGACGAGGAAGGAGATCCCGGCGGTCATCGTGCGCGGAAGCGGGAGCAGCGCGACGACGAGCGCGCCGGCGACAGGCAGCAGTATCAGCGCGGTCGTAAGCACTTAGCGCACCGCCACGAAGACGACGACGAGGACGAGGACGCCGAAGGCGATCGCGAGCGCGTAGGTGCGTAGGAGGCCCGTCTGGACCCGAGCGAGCCCTCCGCCAGCCTGAATCGTCCCGGATCCGATCTCGTCCAGCGAGCGCTCGATGACGGGCTCCTCGACGTTTCGCCGGAGCGCGTTTGCGAGCGCCACAGCGGGGCGGTAGAAGAGCGCGTCGTAGAGCTCGTCGAAGTAGAGCTTGTGCTCGAAGACGCGCCAGGCGCCCGGCTGCATCACGAGCTGCCGGTCCCGCTGGAAGGCGCGCCGCGCGAGGAGGATCCCGACGATGGCGAGCGCCACCGAGATCGCGCTCGTCAGGTACTCCTGCCCCGTCGTCGGCTCGACCAGCGCTTCGCCGGTCTCCTCGATCCAGTGGGTGAACGGGTGCCAGACGCCCGGAATCGAGAGGAGCCCGCCGATCGCCGAGAGAACGGCGAGGATGCCGACCGGGACGAGCATCGAGAGGGGTCCCTCTCCGTGTGCCGCATGCGCGTGCTCGGCCGGCGCCTCTGCCTGCTTGCCGTGGAAGACGGTGTAGTAGAGCCGGAACGAGTACGCGCCTGTCAGCAGCACCCCCGCTAGCCCGGCGACGAAGAGCGTCCACCCGAGCGCTCCGCCGGTGGCGAGCGCCGAGGCGAGAATCGCGTCCTTCGACCAGAAGCCGGCAAACGGCGGGATCCCCACGAGCGCCACGGTTCCGACGAGGAACGCGAGGTGCGTGCGAGGGAGGGCGGAACGCAACCCGCCCATCCTGCGGATGTCCTGCTCGTCGGCGAGGTGGTGGATGACGACGCCCGCGGCCAGGAAGAGCAGCGCCTTGAAGAAGGCGTGCGTCATCAGGTGGAAGATCGCGAAGCCGTAGGCCCCGACTCCCGCGCCGAGGAACATGTAGCCGATCTGGGACATCGTCGAGTACGCGATCACGCGCTTGATGTC